>ONOZ01000105.1 GCA_900319595.1 uncultured Bacteroidales bacterium
CCAATTGCAAGAGTTTAAACCAAATAATGGACAGTTTACATATGACAAAACTTGGTCTGCAACTGCAACAGATTTAGATGAAAACAACAACCATAGAGGCTATTATTTTGCACTATATAACCCATATGTTGGTTTGTTGAATATAAATAACTTTGTTACAGCAAATGCAAGTCAAATACAAGGAGGAAAGGTATATTTACTAAATTCTGCAGGCGATAATTTCCTTGCTCATGATGCTTCTAATATGAATATTACAGATATTGCTCCTGCACGTGGATTTTTGGTTGCAACAACAGACGCTGCTAACAAGAAAATCTCTATTACTATGAATAACGATATGCTTGTAAAAACTGCAACAAAGGTTAATAATAGCAAAGCAGGTAGGTATGAAGGTAAAATGACATTTACAGCAGAGGCTAACAATACTGTACATGCAGTTGTTGCACATATGGACGCAGATGCAGACAATGGTTTTGATAACCAAGACGCTTACATTGTAATTTCTTCGGGCAATGATAACTATGTAGAGCCTTACTTCGTGGTTGATAGCAGAAAAATTTACGAAAATGTATTCCAAACTCTTCCTTATGAGATACCTATCAATTTCAATGCACGTAAGCAAAGTGATGTTTATTTCTATGCAAAAAATATTCCAGATTCTATAGAGGTTTCTATTATTGATATTGCAAACGAGACAGAAACTATTTTGGAAAACGGCGAGGACTTCAATTTTACGGCAGAGGTCGGTACAAATGCTAATCGTTATAAGATGAAGTTTGCAAAGAAAAACTCTGCATCATCTGTATCTATTGCTGAGGTTGAAAACATAGAGGTTAGATTTACACAAACAGCAAATGAAATAAATGTATTTGGAGATGGTTTGCAAAGCGTTGAAATTATCAATACTTTGGGACAGACAGTTAAGAAAACTAACGATAGCAAAGTAAATATTTCAGATTTGCAAAGTGGTGCATACGTTATAAAGATAAAAACAACTAACGGCACAGCAAAAGACAAATTTATTAAGTAGAATGCAATAAGATGCAGCAATAAATAATTTAATTTTTCACGTTTTTAAATTTTAATTTGGTTGTTGTCTAATGTTATATGACGTTAGACAACTTTTTTTATTCCAACTTCTACTAATCTTGCACAACCTTTTTGATACCTACAGACTAATTCTTGGTTAGTTTATAATTTTTTTGTAACTTTGCAAATTGATAATAGTATAGATATGAAAAAGAAGATTGCAATACTTGGCTCTACGGGTTCTATAGGTACTCAAACGTTGGATATAATTGCTACACATTCTAACGAATTTCAAGCAGAGGTTTTAACGGCAGGCGATAATGCAGATTTGTTGATTGAGCAAGCAAAACGCTTTCAACCTAATTGTGTAGTAATTGCTAACCAAAGTAAATACAATTATGTAAAACAGGCATTGCAAGACGAAGATATCAAAGTATTCGCAGGCAAGGAGGCTTTGGAAGAAGTAGTTACGTTTTCCTCTATAGACATTGTTTTGACGGCAATAGTGGGTTTTGCGGGTTTAAAGCCTACCGTGGCGGCAATCAAACACAAAAAACCTATTGCCCTTGCAAATAAGGAAACGATGGTAGTGGCAGGTGAGGAGATTACACGTTTGGCAGTAGAAAACAATGTACCTATCCTTCCTGTTGATAGCGAGCATTCAGCAATATTCCAATGTATTCAAGGCGAATATCATAACAAAATCAAACAAATACTACTTACGGCATCAGGTGGAGCATTTAGAGGTTTGAAACGTAAGGATTTAGAGAATATTACAGTAGAAGATGCTCTGACCAATCCTAATTGGCAGATGGGTAGAAAGGTTACCATAGACTCTGCAACACTTATGAACAAAGGCTTGGAAGTTATTGAAGCAAAATGGTTGTTTGATGTAGATGTGGATAATATCACAGCAGTTATTCACCCTCAAAGTATTGTACATTCAATGGTTGAGTTTGAAGATGGAAGTATCAAAGCCCAACTTTCACGTCCTAATATGCGATTGCCTATTTTATACGCTTTATCGTACCCTAAAAGAATAAAATATGATAATGTGGATCTGAATATTTTTGATGTAAAGAACCTGACCTTTGATAAACCCGATATAGATACCTTTCCTTGTCTGAGTTTAGCATATAAGGCTATAAAGAAAGGTGGAAATATGCCATGTATTATGAATGCGGCTAACGAGGTTGCAGTGTCTAAGTTTTTGAGAGGAGAAATAAAATTTTTGCAAATACCAGATATTATTGATAGAGCAATGGAAGAATTTGCTTTTATAAAAGATTGCGATATTGATACATACATTCAGACCGACAGAGAAGTTAAAGACAAACTAATTAGAAAATAAAAAAGAAATGGGATTATTGGACAAAATCAAAAGTGAAGTCATTGGAATTTGGCAAATAGAAAAGAATCGCATCATCATTAAAGATGTGTCTTTATTGGCGGTGGCTACCTTAGTTTTCCATTTTCTTTATTGGCACACGAATATGAATGATTGGATATTTGGACCTTTTACTCAAGAAATTTACGATTTTTTTAGACATCTAGCCTTTGATTTATCGCTTATTCCTTGTAGTGCCTTTATTGACAGACCTTTTGATATTGTAGATACTGAATATCATTTCTATTATTTGAATGATTTGGGAGTGAAAATTTATGATTATACAATGATAGTCAGTACAGATTGTTCTGCGGTCAAACAATTATTACAATTTCTTTTGATAATGGTTTTAGCAAGAGGTATGTGGTGGAAAAAAGGAGTGTATTTTGTTGTGGGAAGTATAATAATATTATTTTTCAATGCAGTAAGAATCTATCTTTTAACTTCCTTTTTTGTAATACATACCGAGCAGTTTCAATTTGTCCATGATTGGATTGCCCGTCCAATGATGTACATAGTTATTTTTTCGTTATGGTTGGTATGGATTACCTATTTAGCAAATAAAAAGAAGAAAATAGCAAAAGTAACGCAATAACTAATTAGGATAATTAAGTTTATAATATTTTTTAGTTTTTTTGAAAAAAATTTGAATTTCTTATGACGAGCAATTTTGTTGATTACGTAAAGATATATTGTAGGAGTGGAAAAGGTGGAGCAGGTTGTATGCATTTACTTCACGCTGCCAAAGAGTTCAAAGGCGGACCAGACGGTGGAGATGGTGGTAGAGGTGGGCATGTTATATTGAAAGGCAACGCTCAACTTTGGACATTATTGCATTTGAAATATACTAAGCATGTTTTTGCTAAGGACGGAGAGCCGGGAGGACAAAACCTAAGACACGGAGCAAACGGAAAGGATAGAATTATTCAGGTGCCGTTAGGTTGTGTTGTCAAAGACGCCGAAACAGGAGAGCAACTAATGGAAATAACCGAAGACAAAGAAGAGAAAATATTGTTTTCAGGCGGTCGTGGTGGCAAAGGTAATGATTTTTTCAAATCCTCAACCAATCGTACTCCGCGTTTTGCACAACCGGGCGAAGAAGGTGTGGAAAAATGGGTAATCATAGAATTGAAAATTTTGGCAGACGTGGGCTTGGTAGGTTTTCCAAATGCTGGCAAATCAACATTGTTATCTGTCGTTTCGGCTGCCAAACCCGAGATAGCAAATTATCCATTTACAACGTTGGTACCTAATCTTGGTATTGTGAAATATAGGGACGAAAAATCCTTTGTTATGGCAGATATACCGGGTATTATTGAAGGAGCAAGCGAGGGTAGAGGTTTAGGATTAAGATTTCTTAGACATATTGAACGAAATAGTATCTTGTTGTTTATGATTCCTTGCGATACAGAAAGAGATATAAACGAAGAGTACAATATTCTTTTGAACGAATTGCATACCTATAACCCCGAATTGCTACATAAAGACAGAATCCTTGCAATTACTAAATGTGATATGATGGACGAGCAGATGATAGAGGAGATGAGAAAAGATATTGCTGTTGATTGTGAAGTGTTTTTCATATCTTCTGTTGCACAAATTGGAATTACAGAATTGAAAGACTCCATTTATAAAAAGATTATTGCAAACTAACCTAAAAGAACATTGACTAATTCTTACGCTAATCAATTGTAAAAAATAAATAACACTTATACTTTTGTTAATCAGCGAGATAAATAATAGGATTTGCGAGATTAAAAAAATTATTTCGCTGATTATTTAATGTGTATCTACTCCTAATCCAAACAGTGCAAAATCGGCTTTTGTAGGGTCGTTTTTAAAAACTTTTTTCAGATTATTGGTTATTTCTATTGCTGTTTTGAAATCTGCTTGATTGCGATGGGTCAATCCAAATAGACGACTTTGCCTAAAAACATGTGTATCTAACGGAATAACAAGGTTTTTCACTTCAATAATATTCCATATTCCAAAATCTACAACAGAGTTTTTTCTTACCAGCCAACGCAAAAACATACAAAGTCTTTTACATGCAGATTTTGTATCTTTGGGTATGCCATTGACGTTAGCAAACATTGCAATTATTTGTTTTAGCACAGTTTCAAATTCGTTATCAGTCGCTTGTGGAAGAGTTTTTGTTAGAATGTCTTCCATAGATAATTCACCTTTACCAATATTGAAATAAGTATTATGTAAGGAATTGCAAAGATAATAAAAATCTTCGTTTTTGTAAAATCTATATAGACAATTTTTATCATTTTTAAATTTTTCGTAACCTCTATTGCCTATATAATCATAAGGAGAGCCATCAAATTCTTGACCTATAAAGTCCAAAATTTTCAAAAACAATTCTCTTTTACCATAGGCTAACCACTGGGCGACAAATCCCGCAATTTCAATATCTGTTTTCTTTTTGTAGCGATGAGGAAAACTTATTGGGTCTTGTGCTATAAAATCTTTTGTTTCATACTTGTTTGCTAAATCTCTCAGTAGCAAAATATTATCCTTGTGCATTATTTTTTAGTCGTTTAGTTTGTATATCAAATCGTGTATATCTGTCCTGATGTTCATTGTTGCCAATTTGTTAGGTGTAGCAGATGGACAAACTCTATTTGATAAGAAAATCATTATTGTATTATTCTTTTTATCAATCCAAAAGTATGTTCCTGTAAAACCCGAATGTCCAAAACTCTCTTGTGATGCGTATTTGCTACAATGCGTATTTGTAGAGGAAATAAAGGGTTTGTCAAATCCTAGGCCTCGTCTTACGTTTTGGTTTTTGAAATAACGGCGATTGAAAACATTGATTGTATTTTCTTGCAAATATCTTTTGCCCTCAAATTCACCTTTATTCAAAAGCATATAACACAAAGCATAAACATCTTGTGCATTGGAAAACATACCAGCATTGCCACATACTCCACCATGCAAGGAAGCCATAGGGTCATGTACAGTCCCATGAATTAGTTGTTTTCTAAAAGTCTTGTCATCTTCTGTTGGAGCAATACTATCTATGGCAACTCCATTGTCCAAAGGGTTGAAAAAAGTATGTTGTAGATTCATAGGAGCAAAAAACTCTTCTTGCAAAAACTTGTCCAAACTTTTATTAGTTATACTCTCTATTATGTATTGTAATAGTAAGAAATTCAAATCCGAATACAAATATTGTTGTTTTCCAGTTTTAACGTCTTTTAGTTGTTTTCTCATTGTCTGCAAGTGGCTTTTCTTTATAAACAACTTATCAGTAACAGGTATATAATTTTCGTCCATCTGCACATCGCAATCGTACAAACTCATATCCAATTCTCCGTCTTTGAGAGTTTTTGTCCAAAATGGATATGTAGCAGGTAAAGTACTATAATGACTTAATAACTCTTTGATTGTCAAATTAGCAAATTTGCAACGTTTATATTCGGGCAGATATTTCTTTACATTTGCGTCCAAATCCAACTTCCCCTGCTCATATAATTTCATTGTGGCAATGGTAGTGCCTAATACTTTTGTAACTGAAGCCAAATCGTATATGGTATTGTTTGACACAGGAATTAGACTATCGTAAGTATGATAGCCATAGTTTTTGTTAAATATAATCTGGTTATCTTTCGCTATAAGTACCTGACAACCTGGATATGCTTGTTGTTTTACACCTTCTTGAGCAATGGAGTCAATGCTATTTATTACATTAGTATTGATTCCCAGATTTTTGTATAACTCTGTATCTATGCTATTCTCTACAAATTCCTTTTCTATTATATTTACATGTTCTTTACGAGCAGTAACAGGCAACACTCCCCTTGGTAAAGAATTATTGCTTAACAATTCTGCAACTGCCTGCTGAGTAAAATCATTATATTCGTACGCTACCAAAATATCGTCAAAACTAAAAGTAGAATCTATATATTTAAGGAAATAGGCATTTGCAAAGGTTACAAGAAAATTGTTATTCGGAATACTATCATTTATTTTTTTTAGAATTTGGAAACAATCTTTTGGCGTACCATAATAAGTTGTATTTTTTGCAAACCTGCCACCACTAATCAATGTATAGGTCTTTTTGTTTTTTGGAAGTGAGGCAAAAAGCGAATCATAATCCTTTTGTTTAAATTTAGAATTGATTTGACAAAAAACGACATCAAAATTGTTACTTAACTTATCTACTAATATAGAATATGTGGAATCTCCAACGGCTAACAATATTATTGTATCATTTTGATTATTATAATTTGCCAAATTTTCGTTTTGAAAAACAGAGGTCAATGCATGTCTGTATATTTCTAAGGAAAGCGAATCCGATTGATGCAAAATATTTTTGTTAGGTATGTTATAACTTTTTTGTTCTGTCAAAATACCCATATCATATTTGAAATTCAATATTTTTTTACACTTTTCTTTTATCAATTTCATAGATATACGACCTTCGTTTATTGCTTGCTCTACAGCATATATGGCAGTGTCAATATTTTCGGGCATAAGAATTATATCAACTCCCGCCAAAATTGCCATAACTTCGGCTTCGCCTTTTCCATACCGAGAGGTCAAACCTTTCATATTCATGGCGTCCGTAAATATTAGACCTTCAAAACCTAAATCCTTTGTAAGATAATCGGTAACAATGTCTTTGTTGATAGAAGATACAACTTGGGTGTCCAAAGTCAATGCCCCAATTTCCAAATGAGCCATCATAACACTCCAAATTCCTTTATCAATAGCATATCTAAACGGATAGGTATCCACAGAATCTATAAAATCTTTGCTATGTGTTATAATAGGGGTTGCTTTGTGCGAATCTGTTTCGGTATCGCCGTGTCCGGGAAAATGTTTTGCACACCCCATAATTCCTTGCGACTGCATACCTTCAAAAAACAAATAACCTAACTGGGCAACCTTATATTTGTTCTCTCCAAACGACCGCATATTTATTACAGGGTTGTTGGGATTTATATTTATATCTACATCGGGTGCAAAATTTATGTTTATACCCAAAGATTTACATTGCTTGGCTAAGTTGATGCCCATTTGTTTAACGAGGTTTTGCTTATCGTTTGGCAAAGCACCCATCGTCATAGCCATAGGAATGTTTTTACCGTCAGATAATCGCATATTTAACCCCCATTCAGCATCAATGGCAACAAAAAGAGGAATTTTGCTTCTTTTGTTGTAAAGTTTATTCATACGAATCAAGTCGGTTTGATTGCCCTTAAAGAAACAAATTCCACCTATATGGTTGCTATCTATTTGTTTATAGACTTTTTTCAATTGCATTTCGTCCCATGTAGCATAAGAATCGTACATAAACAATTGACCGATCATTTGCTTTTCTGTCATGGTGGTCATAATTTGTTTAACAGTCTTTTGTCTGCCTTTTCTTTTATCAATGGGTGAATTGTTAGCCAAAGTACCCAATGCAAACGTACATAATAGTAGGATATATATTAGTTTTTTCATAATGCTATATATTTTGAAAGTGCGAATGTAATAAAAAAAAATGATATATAGGCATTCACATGAATACTTGTGTAGAAAAAAGATAGGTAGGGGTTATAATGGAGAAATTTTTTGTATCTTTGCAACCTAATATATAGGAGTAGAAAATGGATTTAGTAAAATCGTTAGAATTTTATACAATAATAAATAATATAAAACACTTTTGCAAAACTTCGGGTGCAAAAACACTTGCCGACAATATATCTTTTAGCAATGATTTTGAACAGATAACATTACTTTTGAGACAAACCTATCAAATGAAATTGTTACTTTTGGGAATAAGACAATTTCCTAATGACGGATTTATAGATATGCGACAAGTATTAAATGAACTAAGCGTCAAAGATTTTTGCATAGAGTTGGATAATATGCCACATTTGGCGGATAGTCTGTTGTGTGTAAAAAATGTTTTGCAATTTATTGATGAAGAAGACGAAGAAAAAATACCTGATTTAAAAAGTTTGAAAGACAAATTCTTACAAGAAGAAGTCGTATTTGAAACTCTATCAAATATTCTTTATCATGTCAATAATATAATAGATGAAGAGGGAGAAATTAAGCCGTCTTGTTCGCCAGTGTTGAGGGAAATCTATTCTAAAAAGGAAAGCAAAAGGCGTCAGATAGAAAAACAAATCAATCAAATTCTACTTCATGCTAAAAAAGAGGGATTTACTAATGATGAGGACGAAATAACGGTGCGTAATGACTCGCTTGTGATACCCGTTAAAGCAACATATAAACGTAATGTCAAAGGTATTCTGCACGATACATCTGGAACAGGACAAACTTTTTATATTGAGCCAGAGGAAATCGTTAGTTTGAATTTTGAATTGAAAGAACTTTTCTTTGAACAGCAGCGGGAAATACATAGAATCTTATTAGAATTTTCGGATTTGTTACGTGAGAATTTGGAAGTCCTACTTGCTTGTTATGAATTGTTGGTTGTGGTGGATTTTATTAAAGCAAAAGCCCAGTATTCTTTGGATACAAACGCCACAATGCCACAAATAACAGAAAGCCCTATTATAAATTGGTACGATGCTCGCCACCCGATACTTGAAAGTGCCTTAAAACAAAAAGGAAAACAGATTGTACCACTTAGAATAGAGTTAAACGATAGACAGAGAATACTTGTAATCTCAGGACCAAACGCAGGAGGAAAATCTGTTTGCTTAAAAACCGTTGCCTTATTGCAATATATGTTACAGTGTGGGCTATTGGTTCCAATGAAAGAAATATCAACGGCAGGAATATTTGAAAAGATTTTTTTGTCTATTGGAGATGAACAAAGTTTGTCAGATGACCTTTCAACGTATTCCTCACATCTGAAAAATTTGTCTGAAATTTGCGACACAGCAGACAAAGACACGTTATTTTTGGTTGATGAATTGGGAACAGGCACAGACCCTACTGTAGGTGGTGCAATAGCCGAGAGTATATTAGAACATCTAAATCAAGTGAAGTCTTACGGTGTGGTAACAACGCATTACTCTGTATTGAA
This sequence comes from uncultured Bacteroidales bacterium, assembly GCA_900319595.1. GTDB lineage: Bacteria > Bacteroidota > Bacteroidia > Bacteroidales > P3 > Scybalousia_A. The sequence goes on from ONOZ01000105.1 coordinate 9,420, forward strand.
GCATTTGGCATTTGATAACGAAAATATGGTAAATGCCGCCATGTTATTTGACACAAAGGAGATGAAACCCCTATATACTTTGACAATAGGCTCTCCGGGTTCGTCCTTTGCTTTTGAAATTGCAACCAAGATTGGACTTTCTCAACTAATTATTGATAATGCTAAAAAGAAGTTAGGCAAACAAAATATTCGTTTTGAGGAAAAATTGCAACAAATAGAAGTCAATAAGTTGGAAAGTGAAAGACATCTAAAAAGTGCAAAGCAATATGATGAGATTCTTTATCAGACGGTGCAGAAATATAGAGAAATGTCTTTGAAATTAGAATTGGAAAGAAAGAATATACTAAATTCTGCACGTATTGAGGCAAAAGAAATATTGCAAAGTGCCAATAAACAAATAGAGCATACAATAGAAGAAATAAAAACTAAAAAAGCCGAAAAAGAAACGGTCAAGCAAGTAAAAGATGATGTGAAACAAATGCTTGACTCACTTGATACGGCAATAATAGAGGAAGAAAAGCAGGCGGAGACTAATTTGAAAGCAATAAATGGAGGAGAGATTGAGGATAATTCCCTTGCAGAACCATTAAAAAAACAAAATATCAAAATCATTTCGACTCCTATTGAAGTAGATGATTATGTTATATTCCCGCAAACAGAGAATATTGGTGTTGTTGTGGCAATAGACAAAAATCGTTTGCAAATAGATATGGGAGATATGCGACTACAAACTACTAAAAAGAATGTTCGCAAAATAGATAAACACTCGTATTTGAAGCAATTAAGAGATAACGAACGTAATGGCAAAAAAAATGTTGGGGGAGTGCAGATAAAAACTTCTTTTGACTTAAATAGGATTCGTAGCAAATTTAATGAAAAATTGGATTTGCGAGGTTTGCGTGGAGACGAGGCATTGCAAGAGTTGGAGAAGTTTTTGGACGACGCCAGAATGTTAGGAGAACGGCATTTAAAGGTACTTCACGGCAAAGGAGATGGAATTTTGAAAACTTTGATAAGAAATTATCTTAGAAAGCAGGACGATGTGGCAACCTATCATGCAGAGGATATTCGTTTTGGAGGAGAAGGAATAACGGTTATAGAATTACAATAGAAAGAAAAA
>ONOZ01000120.1 GCA_900319595.1 uncultured Bacteroidales bacterium
GGTTGAAGTCCTAATATATAAAGATTGTAAAGAGGTTTCATTCTTTTGAGTGATTAATTTACTAAACACGCATATTATTCGATTTATTCTCGTGATTGGTTTTGCAAAAACAGATACTTTTAAAATAGGATAAATTTCGTGAGAATCGAATAGCAGAATTAACTCTTCCATTTCCTTTTCTGGCAAGATTACCGCAATATATCCGCTATCTGCTACTAATTTTGAAGTAGTAATGACAAAATCACTTAAACTTAGACTATTATTGTGTCGAGAGGTTGTGCGTCTTATATTTGGAGAATGCAAAGATGCAGTAAAAAACGGAGGATTTGAAACAATCAAATCAAATTTTTCTTCTGTTTTGTCGGCAAACTTTTGAATAGCAATACATTGTGCGGTCATTCTTTGCGAAAACGGACTATTTATAAAATTAGAGGTTGCCTCAACAATGCTTTGGTGGTCAATATCTATTGCAACAATTTTGGCTTTTTCAAAAACATCTGCCATACACATTGCAATAATTCCACAACCAGTGCCAATATCCAAAATGTTTGTTGGTTTTATGGTGTTTTCAAGATATTTCGCTACAACAGAAGATAACAAAATTGCGTCAGTTCCTACCTTCATGGAAGATTGAAGATGATTGAGCGAAAAATTTTTGCAACGAAAATCCATAATTATGCTTTATACCTTATGATATATTATTTTTACAGCACTATACACACAAGGTTCTATTGTTTATACTTACTTATGCTTCTCAATTCTCTATTATAATTCTCAAATAGGTTCTCTTCTTTCAATATTAGGTAGATTAAAATTGTATTCATAACAACTACATCAAATACAAAGTAAAGCCAAGGAAGTTGTATTAGTAAAGAAAAAAATAAAAATGCCACGCGCGTATTGAATTGCAATATATTAGTCAAAGACATATACTTTTTGTTTTTCTCTCTTATCTCACTGCTCAAATCTTTTGGTATAGAATTACCATACATAGATATAAGTGTTTGCCAAAATGTTTGAAACTTAGGAGATAGTGTCTCTTGAGTTTTTGTATAATTAAGATAAAACCAAAGAGATACTTTTTTAAAAGGATTATCTTTAAATTTTGTTTGGGCGAAATCTTGTTTTACTTTCTTTGACGTATCGTGTTCGCTACCATCTTTGCCTTTTAGGAAAAATAAATGGATATTTCGGTAATAATCAGCCATCGCTGCAGCCAATATATGCGAAACTCCTGCCGCTATCCCTAAAAGCCAAATACCTACGACATTGTAATTTTCAATTAAAGTTAATCGTAGAACCAACGCCAGATAGATAATAAAAAACCAAATATCACCAGCAAGACCATCTAAAATGCGTCCAAGTTGTGTTTTGTTGTTAGTAAGTCGTGCAAGTTGCCCATCTGCCGAATCAAATGTATTGGCAAGAACTAAAAGTATCATTCCAATAATATTAATCCAAAAATCGTTGTAGTAGAACAACCATCCACCAATTGCACCAATGAAAATACTCGCAATAGTTATCATATTCGGACTTATATGCAAGGGAATCGCACACTTAGCCCAAAAATAGCCTATCGGACGATTGAATTTTATATCCCACCATTCCTCTGTATCAGATGATTTTAAGGAATTTTTAAAGTTTATTTCGTTTATGTTATTCTGTTTTTCCTTGTCCATAATATATAATTACGAATAATTGACTAATAATTTGATAATACTTTCTGTGGCTTTGTCTTTGCACGGCGAAAATGACGGAAAATCATTCATGTCTATGATATAAAAATTACCATTTTTATCAACTGCTACGTCCCCTCCGTAAATCTCCAATCCAAGAACTTCTGCCGCTTTTTGACATGTGGCAACAACCTTTTTTTCGTCTATCTTTATTCTTTCTTTAGAAGTATTGATTTGGTTATTAAACTTATCTTTTATAGGGTATGAGTAGTCAAAAAAATCTGTTCCTCTAATGCCGTAGAATTTTATTATATCGCCTTCAATATGCTCACTTATTATAGCACTATCTATGCCCCGTGACTTGTAATTTTTTAATATCTCGTTAGCATCGTTTTTATTTGATACCTTGATAACATCAATAGATTCAATTGTTTGAAAATCACCTCGTTTAATCCAAAACTCTTTCCAATGCTTAATACAATCTAAATTACTAATTTCATTATCTGTTGTAATTATTTGTGTTTCAGGTATTGGGATATTGTGATGTTGTAAAATTCTTATCTGCCTTTCTCTATAGCAATTCAAACAAGAAGCAGACGAATTGATGATTTTACTTCCTTTTAGTTCCCATTTCTCAAATTCTTTTATCACCTTCGGATTGCGAGCCATGGAAATAACCAAAGGATAATACTCTTTATTGAAATCAATTTGCGTCTCTTCTTTTATTTCAGTATCAAAACCCTCTTTAAATAAGTTTTCATAAACCTGTGTTATAATTTGCTCATCTTTATTTTGTGAATTTGGCGAATATTGTTTAGAACGTTTGACGCAAAGTATATTTGTATTAAAATTATATATCAAATTTTCTGCCTTTTTTATATCTTCCACATGGTCAATATCTATGGCTTTACCCAAATCAAAGGATTTTATATTTAGATTTGCCTCAATAAGCGAACGTTGATAGTTTCGCATACGAGATATATTAGAATTGATGCAATCATCAACTTTTTTTATAGACTTTTGTCTCAAACAATAAACCCCGGCAGAAACTTGGGAAATACTATTATTTGTATTTTCATCACAAAAAGCCAAGATAGAACCTTCCTCGTCTGTTTGAACATACAGCGGTTTCTCATCATCAATATATTTAGTTGTTCCCATCAATGCATCGATGTCTTTGTGCTTTTGGAAATAGGAAATATACTTTTGAAATAACTTCTCACTAAAAATCGTGTCAATGGTAGTTAGGCAACATTCATTTATCCCAGTACGATTTATGATATTCCAAAAACTATGAAGAGAAGATGGTGTGCTTTTTACAATCAAATTTATTTTGACCTGCCAATCTCTACTATCCAAAAATTGTTTCAATTCAACACTTTCTTCATTTATTATAATAGAAATGCTTTGAGCCGAATTGTTTTTAAAAATTCTTATTAACCTTTCTACAAGATACTCTGAGCAAACCTTAACTAATGGCTTTGCACTCCTAAATCCCTCCTGTCTTAAACGCGAACCTTCACCCGCTGCTATAATTGCGTAATTCATAGTTATTAAAAAGTAAAACGTAATCTAAATCTAATACCCCATTTTGCCACATTAGGATTATCCAAATAGGTAAAACGTCTAACATAATCCACTCGAAGTACTTTAAATATGTTATCAACGCCCACATTAGCCTCAACATAAGGTTTTTCTTCCAAATGATACGTGCGATATTGTCCTTTGGTATTATAGGCAAAGTCTATAAGGTCGTTATTTGCGGAAGGCGTATTTTTGTCAGTCAATCCACCCCAAATTGCTTTTACGGCAAAAACTTCTCTTAACTTCAACGCCCGAATAAGAGGAAGACGATTGAAAATAAATCCGTTAAAGCAATAATTAAGTATGCCTTGAGCATAGTAATCGCTGACAAATTCAAAATAATTCATTAAGTTAAACGACTCATCTTGATAAGCCCAGTTTTGGTTTGCTTGATGTACAAAGGTTAATGGATAAGCCACTTTACCAAATACTTTACCTGCCTGAATGGAAATATCCGCATAACCAAAATTAAGCAAGAACCAACGTTTTTGTATTTCGGCTTTGATTTTATGAAATTCATAGTTTGCACCCAAAAGATTGCTACCATAGGTATAATTCAAAGTATAGATTGGAGCGGGGGAATTCATAGTCATACGATATTTCTGACTTTGATAAAATTGTTCGTTTTTAGCATAACGTAATTCTATATTAAATGTTGTTGTAGTCAAAGGGTTATTTTTATCAAATATTGTCAAGTATTCTCCTGTATTATTAGTTGAAAGGGAATGAAATGTATTTTCTAAGTTTGCTAAAGGAACAATTTGTTTGTGTTCAATACGCAATTTTGCCCCCAGTTGAGCCATAGTTTCATACCAATATTCAGCATAATATCTTGTATTAAGGGTCATAAGGTCAATATCGCCACGATTAAATGATAAAGAAAAACGGTCGTATGTACCCATAAGCAGACTTTGTCCAGGAATTTCTGTATTTCGTTCTATTCCAAGTGTTAAGAGATTGACAGGAAACTCCCACTGATGATAAAGTTTGTCGGCAAAGTTGTACATAATTTCGGCATTGTATTTTATGTTTTTATCTTTTGTACCATAAGCAACAAATCCATTCAAAAAGATATGTTTATTAAACTTAACATTTGTTTTGCCTCCAACTCTCAAACGCACACCCTCTACATTGTTCCAAGAAAGAGTGTTTTCCAATGGTCCATAATCCACCTTGCCCAAATCAATATAACCCGAAACAAATGCCATTAGAGTATTGACGAATAATTTATAAGAAGTTATGGAATTTAATTTGGTAGGAATATCATAAAGATTATTTTCTTTTTCATTAAGCGGCGAGATACGATTGTTTTCCCACCAAGTAGAAGTACGTTTATTGAATCCCTCAACTCTTTGCGTTACATCATTATTATTGTAAAACTTATCTCCTCTATCTATTCCAAATTGATAACCATCATAGAAAGTTTGCTTTTTGCCATGCACCATTGCTCCAAACACATTACCCTCCATAATGACTTTATTTTCAGTCAAACATAGTTGATTATTTATTTTAGTATATTCTTGATGCAAACTAAGATTCTCAACAAAGTTTATAGATGTTTTTTTGGGAAAGTCCAAATGTATTCTCTTTACTGCATATGCACTATCTTTGGTTACCCAGAGTTTTCCACTAAATCCAATATCTCGCATATTAGCAGGATTGAAAGCAACTACTATACAACTATCGCCTTTATAGAAAATAGTATCTGTTAGAAAGAATTGATAAAAACGAGTGGCAAAAGGTGCTAACGGAGAGATTAAATCGTTGGAAAGCATACGAATACTATTATCATAAACATTGACATCTCCAAACACATCTTGCAACATAAAGTCAATAGTTTGAGTTTCAATAAATTTACTTATAGTAACGTCTTTTTGTCCTAAGAGCATAGTTTTGACACACGCCTTATTTTTGCGATAATGTTCCTCATAAAGTTTTTCCATAAAATAGACAGGCATGTATTTTCTATTAGAAAGTTCAGATTGCTGGACATTATCAAACAAAAACCCCAATTTTTTAAAACCTTTTTTATATTTGAGAGAATCATTTATATTTAAAAGCGATATTTCAGTCTTTTCGTGCTTACGATATTGATAAAAATCTTGCGAAGTTATGTTATTGTCTTTTTTATGTGCTTGTACATTTTCCATAAGTATAACGGCGGGATTACCTTTTCTTTTGTATTTTTCTTTTTTGCTGGCAATAACTATTTCTTCTAACATTACAGTCTCAGGTGTTAAGAAAATGGTAAGATTTTGTGTAGTATTTGGTTTAATTGGTTTGGCTAGAGGTTTATAACCTACAAATTGAAAGAACAGGGTGTCAAATCTTTGTGCTGCTTTGAGTGAGAATTTACCTTTTTCATCTGTAATAGTGCCAATAAAGACTGATGATTTGGTATTGGTTGTGATATTTACAAATGGCAAGGCTTCTCCACTTTGGCTATCGCGTACAATACCTGTAATGATAGTATTTTGTGCAGAAATATTTACTGTAAGGCATAATATACTTAATATATTGAATATTATCTTTGCTTGTTTTGTCATAATATTATAAAAGTATAAAAGTATTACAACTCAAAAATAGAAAGTTGCCTATTATGGTTTTGGACTATTTTTGAGTTGCAAAGATAATTATTTTTTTTATTTTTTATGGAGAATTTACAAATAAATGTCTTTGGCATTAGAAAAAATTTGTATCTTTGCAATTGCTTTGTAAAGTGCAAAGTCTTTTGACAACGTTGTCGCTATATAACGAGTTGCATTGCAAGTATAGCAACATATTTTGGCAAAAGTAGGTGTTAATAGCGTTTGCTATTTGTTCAATAGTTACGAAACGTCGAAAATTTCGTTATATCATTGAAAATAATAGGAAAAAATGTCTGTGCGATGTGCATGGGCGTAATTTATCCGGATATAAAGGTTTTTCGACGTACCAGTAACAAGGAAAGATTACAGAAAGAATTTCCCATGCTTTTCTTATTGGTACAAATAGTAGGCAGAGCAGAAACATAGAAACTAATATGTCAGAAATAGATAATGTAGATAGTATAGTAGAAGGACCAATAGAAGAAAGAACTATACACATAAATAAAAAAATTAAAATAAAAATTAACGATACAGGGGTAGATTATTCTATAGGAATGAAAGATAATATAGAGAATATGCATTTATCTATATCAAATGAGCATGGTACTGGCGTATATAGTCAAAATATAAGTAATAGAAAGGTAATAGATACGCAAAAAACTAGTGATGACGATTATTATATAGGTATTATATCTTTTCTCATATTTAGTGGATTTGCGTTTATCATGTGTTATGTTAATGTAAAACGTGGCAATGAATATGGACTCTATAATATAGGATTGATACTTATACCTTTTATTGCTGTA
>ONOZ01000106.1 GCA_900319595.1 uncultured Bacteroidales bacterium
AAATTGCCAGAGTGGTCGATTGGGCTTGACTCGAAATCAAGTGAACGGCTTGCTGTTCCATAGGTTCGAATCCTATATTTTCCGCTTCTTCTTTTTTCCTTCCCAATTTTTAAAGTTTGTCTTCCAAATGTAAATGATATTTTTATCATATATTTTGTACGGAAAGTTGCCAGAGTGGTCGATTGGGCTTGATTGGAGATCAAGTGTGCGGGCAACTGCACCATAGGTTCGAATCCTATACTTTCCGCTTCTTATTTTTTTGCACTTTATATAGATTATAATGTATTAAAAAATGTCGCTAATGTGTTTGTATTAGCGACATTTTTGGTATTAGAATTTTAAATATTCTTAAACACTTTTTTTAGTTTTGGTATTCAGCAATAATATCCTTTACTTGGTCTGTTGTTATTCTACCATAAACCTTATCGCCTACTAATGCAACAGGCGCCAATCCACAAGCACCCACACAACGTAGGCAGTTGATTGAGAATTTTCCATCAGCGGTAGTTTCTCCTATGCCAATACCTAATTGACGTTTGAATTCGTCAAGGATTTTTTCGCTACCACGTACATAGCATGCCGTTCCCAAGCATACACTAATAGGATGTTCGCCTTTTGGTATCATTGTAAAAAATGAATAGAAGGTAACAATACCGTAGATGTGTGCTGCCGAAACGTGAATCTGCTCTGCAATCAATTCTTGTACCTCTGCAGGTAAATAACCAAAGGTATTCTGTACCTCGTGTAAGATATTGATAGCCTCACCTGCTTTATTGCCGTGTGCTGCACAGATTTCTTTTATTTTTTGTATCTTATTGTCGTCTAATTTTACTTTTGCCATTTTTGTAAATGTATTAACGGTTCAACAATGTTATTCTCTGACAAATTCCACTTTGCTTGACTTGTCAAAATAATGAGTATGAAGTAAGTGGTGCGACTTTTCTCCGCAAGGTTCTCCTAAATATTCCTCATAAAGTTGTTTGATATAAGGATTTTCGTGAGATTTACGCAAAGGCTTTTCCTTATCTTCTTCGTAAATTGCAGCCGTACGCTTTTCAACCTTAGAGAAATCTCCATGATGATAAGGCTGGCCTGCTCCACCTACGCATCCTCCTGGACAAGCCATAACTTCAATAGCATGGAAAAACTCCTTACCTTCTTTGACCTTGTCTAAAAGTTTTCTTGCATTACCCAAACCGTGTGCAATACCAATATGAATAGGAGTACCATTGAAATCAACAGTTGCTTCTCTAACTCCTTCCATACCTCTTAACTCATTGAAATCTACTTTTTCCAAAGTTTTGCCTGTAAATATCTCATAGGCAGTACGTGTTGCAGCCTCTATAACACCACCGGTAGCACCAAAGATTACAGCAGCACCAGTACTCTCACCTAATGGTCTATCAAAATCTTCATCTGGTAAAGCATTGAAATCAATATTGAATTGTTTGATAAGTTCTGCCAACTCACGTGTAGTTAATGAATAATCAACGTCAGGATTGCCATCAACTTTAAACTCATCTCTTTGACATTCAAATTTCTTTGCAACACAAGGCATGATACTTACTACAATCATATCCTCACGTTTGATACCAAGTTTTTCAACCCAATAACTCTTAGCAACAGCACCAAACATTTGCATCGGAGATTTTGCAGTGGAAGGTATATCCATCATATTAGGGTAGTAGGTTTCAAAGAAATTAACCCAACCAGGACAGCAAGATGTCATAATTGGTAGTTTCACATCTTTATCACCTTTCATATATTTATTTATACGTCCCAACATCTCTGTACCTTCTTCCATAATGGTAAGATCTGCAGTGAAGTCTGTATCAAATACATAATCAAATCCGATTCTTCTAAGAGCAGCAACCATCTTTCCCGTAACTCTAGTACCAGGTTCCATACCAAACTCTTCTCCAATAGCAACACGAACGGCAGGAGCGGTTTGAACGATAACTGTTTTCTTTGTATCACATATTGCATTGATAACTTGACGGGTGTTGCTAACCTCAGCCAATGCTCCAACAGGACATGCTTGAACACATTGTCCGCACATAACACAAGGACTCTTAGCCAAATCTTGCTCAAATGCCGTAGCAACAACAGCCATAAAGCCCCTATTTACAGCAGATAAGGCTCCAACAGTTTGCATCTTATTACAAACAGTTTCGCAACGGCGACACATTATACATTTATTAACATCACGAATAATAGCAGGTGATATATCTTTTCTGTATGACGATTGTTCGCCTTTGAAAGGAATATCTCTAATTCCAAGTTCTTGTGCCATAGTTTGTAGTTCGCATTTACCACTTTTGCTACAAGTCAAACACGAAGCAGGATGGTCAGATAACATAAGTTCTAAAACAGTCCTTCTTGCATTGACAGCCCTTAATGAATGTGTATGAACGACCATACCTTCCATAGCATCTGTTGCACAAGCAGGTGCGAGATTTCTTCTTCCCTCTACTTCAACTACACAAATACGGCAAGCACCAGGTCTATTTTCGATGCCTTGTCCTTCAAGTTTGTAATGACACAATGTTGGTATATTTATTCCTATCAAAGCAGCTGCTTTTAATAGTGATGTCCCTTGAGGAACTTGAATTTGTTTATTATCTATTGTTAAATTTACCATTTGTTCCATTTCTTTGTTCCTCCTTTATTATTTTATACTGATTGCACCAAATTTACATTTTTCTATACAAGTACCACACTTAATACAAGCATCTTGATTTATTTCGTGTGCAGTTTTTCTCTCTCCCTTGATACAATTAACTGGACAATTTCTCGCACAAGCCGTACAACCAACACAAACATTAGGGTCTATAACATATTTCATCAATGCCTTGCATACACCGGCACGACATTTATGTTCTTGCACGTGTTCTACATATTCGTCCCAGAAATTATCAATAGTAGAAAGTACAGGGTTAGGAGAGGTTTGTCCCAAACCACAAAGTGCAGTATCTTTAATAACCTTAGATAAGTTACGTAGATTATCCAAATCCTCCATTGTGCCCTTGCCTTGAGTAATCTTATCCAAAATTTCGTATAAACGCTTATTACCTATACGACAAGGAGTACATTTACCACAACTCTCCTCAACAGTAAAATCCAAATAGAATTTAGCAATGGATACCATACAAGAAGTTTCGTCCATAACTACCATACCACCAGAACCCATCATAGAGCCAGCCGCCATTAAAGAATCATAATCAATAGCGACGTCTAAATGTTTTTCTGTCAAACAACCCCCAGAAGGACCTCCTGTTTGAACGGCTTTAAATTGTCTTCCATTTTTGATACCACCACCAATTTCATAGATGATTTCTCTAAGTGTAGTACCCATAGGAATTTCAATCAACCCAACGTTGTTAATCTGTCCTGCTAATGCGAATACCTTAGTACCCTTACTCTTTTCAGTACCAATAGATGAGAACCAATCAGCACCTTTTAATATAATAATAGGTATATTTGCAAAAGTCTCTACGTTATTTACATTAGTAGGTTTTTCCATATAACCACTTTGTGCTGGGAATGGCGGTTTGAATGTAGGCTCTCCACGTTTGCCTTCCATAGAGTGAATAAGTGCTGTTTCCTCTCCACAAACGAAAGCACCTGCACCGTAACGTAGTTCAATATCAAAGTCAAAAGAAGAACCAAATATATTCTTACCCAACAAACCATATTCTCTTGCTTGTTTGATAGCGACTTCCAAACGATGAATAGCCAATGGATACTCTGCACGTATATAAACCAAACCCTTAGTAGCACCAATAGCATAGCCACCAATTGCCATAGCCTCTATAATAGTGTTAGGGTCGCCCTCTAATATACTTCTATCCATGAAAGCACCAGGGTCGCCCTCATCTGCATTACAAACAATATACTTTTGGTCGGCATGATTTTTAGAAGCAATCTCCCATTTAATACCTGTTGGGAATCCTGCACCACCACGTCCTCTTAAACCACTCTTTTTTATTATGTCAATAACATCATTTGGAGTATATTCAGTCAAACATTTTGCCAAAGCCTCATAACCATCGTTAGCAATGTATTCCTCAATGTTTTCAGGGTCTATAAAGCCGCAGTTACGTAGTGCTATACGCAATTGTTTTTTATAGAATCCCATATGTTTAGAGTCCGATATATGCTGTTTTGTTTCTGGGTCGGTATAAAGCAAGCGAGTTACTTTTCTGCCCTTAATAATATGTTCTTCAACAATTTCTTTTGCGTCCTCGGGTTTAACTTCTGTATAGAAAGTATTGTCAGGCATAATCTTTACAATAGGTCCTTTCTCACAGAAACCAAAACAACCAGTAAGGATAACTTGAACTTCGTTTTCTAACCCTTTATCTGCCAAATTGTCCTTTAGATTCTTTGCTATTTTATCACTTAACGAGGCAGTACAGCCTGTACCTCCGCAGACAAGGATATGTGTTTTGAATTTAGTCATATAAATTCTCCTCAATATTTTTTTAGGTTAATAACTAATGCTTTGAAATTTCTTTTTTTAAGCCTTTATTAAAGCAAGTATTTCGTCTGCTTTCTTTTTATCGACGTTTTCAAATACTTGACTTTCCGTTTCTTTCAAAGCCAATTCAACAACTACGGGCTGATTGTTACCATCTCCGATAACCCCCGTCTGTGTAACGACTACATTTAATCCTTTAGCGTCTGCTTGCTCTAAAACGTAGTCAAAGATTTCTTTTGCACCAGCTTCAATACCAATGGTAGCCATTGCAATCCTGATTTGTGGCAAACCCAAAGTGTTGCCCTTGATACGAGTATCCATTTTCTGAGCAGCAACAACTCTTAATGCCTGCAAATCAGCCAACGTTTTGATTTGTGCCATATAAAACTTGTATTAATTTATTATAATTGTTTTGTTACTTTATATCAAAAAAGTAATATAGACCGCAAAGTTACTAATTATTTTTTTAATAAAAAGCAAAATATATGAATTTTATTTTTTTTAGATAAAAATTTGTATCTTTGCAATCCAAAATTTATAGTATGACAGAGGATAAATGTGTAACGGTTTTTGTGCAAACTAACTATATTTCAGACAATACGCTTGTTGATTATATAGAGGAGTTGAATTTTTTGATAACCACACTTGGAGCAGTGGCAGTCAAGTCTTTTAGTCAAAAATTATCACAACCTGATTCTCGCACATATGTTGGCAGTGGCAAATTGCAAGAAATAAAGGACTATATAACCGAAAACGAGTTGGAATATGTTGTTTTTGATGACGAATTATCACCTGCCCAATTGAGAAATATTGAAAATATTTTGCAATGCAATGTTTTAGATAGAACGCAAGTAATTTTGAATATTTTTGCTTTACATGCTTCTACTGCACATAGTAAAATACAGGTAGAATTGGCACAATACAAATATTTACTTCCTCGTTTGAAAAGAATGTGGACGCATCTTGACAGACAAAAAGGAGGTTTGAATATGCGAGGTCCAGGTGAAACACAGATAGAAACAGATAGGCGTATAGTTTTATCAAAGATTTCTTTATTGAAACAGAAACTTTTAGAGATAGATAAACAAAAAACTTTACAGAGAAAAAATCGTCAGCAATTAGTACGTGTTGCTCTTGTTGGTTATACTAATGTTGGCAAATCCTCTATACTTAATATGCTTGCAAAGTCAGATGTTTTGGCAGAGAATAAACTGTTTGCGACACTGGACACTACCATTCGCAAAGTGGTTATAGAGAATCTACCATTTCTATTGACAGATACCGTTGGCTTTATTAGAAAACTGCCCGATACTTTGCTTGAAAGTTTTAAAAGTACGCTTGACGAGGTAAGGGAAGCAGATTTACTTATTCACGTTGTTGATATTTCTCACCCAGATTTTGAGAATCAAATAAACGAAGTAACAAAAACGCTTAATGAAATAGGAGCGGGGGACAAAGAAATGATAATAGTTTTCAATAAAATTGATGCTTATACTTACATAAAGAAAGAAGAAGACGATTTGACGCCAATAGAGAAATATAATTTTACACTTGATGATTGGAAACGTACATATTATAATAATAATAAATACCAAACTATATTTATTTCGGCAAAAGAAAAGGAAAATATTGAAGAATTAAAACAAGAGATGTACAACAAAATTAAGTCAATTCACGCCAAAATTTACCCTTATAATAACTTCTTGTACTAATCAGTGTGATTAAAAAAATAATTAGCGATAAAAAAAATTTTTTACCGCTGATTATTTTTTTCTTATCAGATACTATTTTTTTCTTGCTATTTTAGGATTTTGTATCCACAGATTTGTTTTATTCATTCTCTTAGCAAAAATAGTACTTTTTAGTGTTGATTTATTGGTTGATCTTTAAATTCACGTTCTCTATTTGTTGTTTTTCTCTCCTCATCTCTAATTATACGTTTTGTATCATAATCTTTTTGGTCTTCATAGAAATGAGTTTTATCAAAGTATTCAATATTTCTTATTTCAGTATATTTCACAGCCCAAGAATCATACATTACTCTTTTTGTCCAATTGAAAAATTTGTCCTTTTTAAATTCGTAAGAGTATTCTATTGATTTTACGTTTTTAGTATCTATAGCCGTCTCACTAACTACATTGAAATGTTCGTCATATTCGTATGTGTATGTAAGTAATTTCTTATTTTTATTACTATACACTTCTTTTTTTATCAGCAAATTGATATTGTCGTATTCGTATGTTTCTCTGCGTGTCATTTTATCATTTCTTGTCCAAATTTTTTCCATAGCCAGATTATTATACGCCCGCTTGATTGTTAGTTTCTCCACATTAGAGTTATATCCGTATGTTGTTATCATAGAGATTAGAGAATCCGCAGGACCATAAAAATATTGTATCGTTTTATTTCCGTATGGATTGTCACTCGTTATTAGTTTCTCTACAAGTAATCCTTTTGTGTTATAAGTATTTTCTTCTTTTCTTTCAACTCTATTTGCTCCTCCGCGACTATTTGGATAAGAAATTTCAGTAACAGTTGCTAAGCGTCCCACATTATTATATGTATATGTGGTTTTGGAGGCAATTCTCCCGTCCGTTTCGCTTATGGTTTCGCTAACAAGTTGCCTTCTGTTATTATATTCATACTTTGTTGTCCTATCCCTATTGCCATTTATAAAATTTACTCTTTCAGTTACCAACCTATTTTCATTAAAAGTGAGTTGATAATCTTCTATGTACGAAGTTCGTTGCAATTTTAGGGCAGAATCCGACTCAAATTTCATATAACGAACACTTTTTGGATATCCTTGTAAATTAAAATCCGTTGTCCTATATGCTATTTCTTGCGATTTCAAAGAAAATGAGGCAACAATAATAAGCCCGATAAGTATAAGCGATTGTTTTTTCATATTTTTACTATATTCTATATTATTGTGCAAATATACAACAAAATTTTATAAAACTATATATTTTTTATGAAAATTCAAATATAATACCGTCCAAATTGGTACAATGGAGCAACTTTTTATGAAAAAGGATTTAATAGTTTTTTTTGATAATATGAGATAGCAGCCAACATGATTTTGAAAATTTTGTTACGAAACAATGAGGAAAAACACGTAACACCTATAAACAAGAGTAGATATTCGGAAATACTGACTGCGGTTATAGCACGAAAATTAAATAATTAGATAAAAGTTTGTGCAATCAATGGTACAATATTACCACCACGAGATTGATTCCAATAAAACAAATCTTCGGGCAAATGAAATGAGTGTGCCATAAATACAACCCATGCATCGTCAGAGTTAAGTAGAGGATAGCGTAAGTAAGAATAGAAGAAAAATGATATAATCGCAATAAATATTATGCAGACCCAATGATAATATTTTTTAATAAAGTTTTTCATTTTTGTTTTTGCATGATAGGTATTGTACGTTATGTTTTCCTCTTTTACAATAGAGACATTAGATGCTATTTTTTACTAAAAAAACATTATGTTTTGCTTTTTCAAGATTTTCAAGTTTGCCAACATCTAACCATTTTCCGCAGTGAATATATGGTTTTATTATATAATCTTTTGATAATTCCAAATACATTTCTATAATAGAGAAAGCACCATTTTTATTTATTTTCTCAAAAATATCTTTATTTACAATATGTATGCCACTAAATGCATAAAGTTTTTCTTGTTTGTACTTGCGAGTTATAATTTTCTCGTTGGTAGCAGTGTTTGTCCAGCCACAAAGTTCGTTATTCTCATTAAAAATCAAATATCTTTGAGTTTTACGCTTTTGTACAGCCAAAAGTGCGAGAGGAGAAGTTGTTAAAAAAACTTGTTGCATATCGTCAAAATCGATATCACTTATAATATCAACGTTATGTAGTAGTATTAAATTTTTCACGCTGATTATTTTTTTTTTCTCGCTGTTAAAAAAATTTTTCTCGCTAATTATTTTTTTTTTATCAATGAAATTTTTTTTTGCTTTTAGAAGTCCTCCGCCAGTATCTAATAATAAGTTTCTTTCGTCTGAAATAGAGATATTTACATTATATTTTACTTTCAGTTGTTCAATATACTCTACCATCATATCTGCAAAGTGATGAACATTCACAACTATTGGGTCAATTCCATAACTAACGAATTTTTCAATATTTATTTCTAGCAGAGTTTTATGATTGACACTCACCATTGCTTTGGGTTTGTCGTCTGTCAATGGTCGTAATCTTGTCCCTAAACCAGCAGCAAAAATCATGCCATTCATATAATTATTTAATTTAAATTGTTAGTATTTTGATTGACAGGATATTCTATGCGAACATGATATATGCTTTGTAGTTTCTTTTTCAAAAACTTCTTTATTTTTTCAATGTCGGCAAAGGTTATATTTGCATTAGAAAATTGATTATCTTCTATTTGTGCATTTATAATACTCTCGACTAAACTCGATATAGATTTTTCCGAATGTTCTTGCATACTCCTTGACGCTGCCTCGACACTATCAACAATCATCAATACTGCCGTTTCTTTTGAAAAAGGTTTTGGACCATGATATTTATACAATGATTCATCTATCTGAGTATCTTGATGTTCGTTGCATTCTTTATTATAAAAATATTTAGTTTTTGATGTGCCATGATGTGTACGTATGAAATCAACAATAGGTTCAGGTATTTTATATCTATGTGCCAGTTTGATACCATCTGTAACATGCGAAATAATCACTTGTGCCGACTCTTCGTTTGTTAAATCGGTATGAGGATTCAGTCCAGAGTTTTGATTTTCAATAAAATATATAGGACTAACAAGTTTTCCTATATCATGGTACAGACTTCCTGCCCTTACCAATAGTGCATTACCTCCAATTTCATGAATTAAATCCTCTGCAATATTAGCAACTTGAATGCAATGTTGAAATGTACCAGGTGCCTTTACGGATAATTCCCTTAAAATCTTTGAATCTGTGTTAGAATACTCCATTAAAGACATTTCACTTACTAATGAAAAGATTTTTTCCAAAACAAATACTATCGGAAATGCAAACAATATCATAATTGCATTAGCAGCAAAATAGATAAATCTATATATATCAAGTTGTTTTAGATTATTGTCCAAAATAAGAGTCATTGCCAAATAAATGGCAGAGTATGTTGCAAAGACAATCACTGCCGTTTTGAAAAATTCTACACGTTTTTCCAAATGCTCAACAGATAGTATCGCCATCATACCTGCAATTAGTTGATAGAATACAAATTCAAAACTGTTAGGAACAGAAAAACCTATTATTATTATTGTAACCAAGAATACATATAGAGAAACCTTGGTGTCAAAGAATGTTCTTACTAAAATAGGGGTAAGACATAGTGGCACAACATAAAGATATTTTGGATTTATATGTAAAACACCGACCGTCATACCAACCATCATCAAAATAATAAATAATATAAGTATAATCTTTTTGTTATTTAGAAAAATATCCTTATCTGTATTATACAAAAATAGCACCATCGCCCCTAAGGCAATAATAATTAGTAGATATTGCCCTATAAAAGATATGTATTTAGTCCTGTTTGATTGATTGAGATTTATTCCTTCATATTCATTTTTTAAAGATGATAGAATTTGGTATTTTTCTTGTGTAATTAGTTCTCCTTTTGTTATAATCTTTTGATTTTTAAGTATCAAACCTTTTGTTTTAGAGATATCATCTATTTGCGAGGCTACAATTTCTTCTGTTTTTATGTTGTTGAAGATAATATTTGGTGCAATAATTTTAATAAGAATATCAGCAATAGAGTTCTTTTCTTTGTCTTGTATGGTATTGTTAGTTTTAATCTCTTCATTGACAATGTTTTCTATATCATTAGTTGTGTAAAATTCTGTAATTTCATATTCTTGAGCCAAATTATTATTTACAACAATGATAGTATTGTCGTAATTTTTCATATTGGAATAATTAGAGATGATACCCTTGTTTATAATAGAGTGCAGAATATGTTTTGTAGAGTTTTCTAAAAGTTTTTGTTCTGTTATAGACAAATTGTTTTTATCAGAAAAAGAGGCAATGCTTTTTTCCAATTCTTTTTCCATATTAATATTTGTCTGTTCGTTGTAGTCAAAATAAAGACTCTTTGTAGCAATAATCTCATTTTTTTGTTCCGCAATTTCACTTTCAGTCTTTTGTATAGCAAAATCAAAAGGTGCTTCCAATGTTTCGTGTTTCCAATAATGACCTTGTGTAAATTCATATCTAAACGATGATTTAGTAGGTGTAATAAGCACTATAATTATCGCGGCAACTAAAACTTGTAGGATACGGTTTAGTCTTAATAAAAAACTTTGTTTAGTATGGTTTATAAAACGTTTCATTGCAAAAATGATTCTATTTTTCTTTAATTTTCTTTGTCAATGCACTGCAAAAGATAAAGTCGTTCAACTCTTTATTGTCGGTTTTCAAAACATTGTTATGGTTTCCTTGCCAATGCAATCTACCTTCGTGAATATAAATGATGTTCTCGCCAATTTCCATAACAGAATTCATGTCGTGAGTATTAACTATTGTAGTCATGTTAAACTCCTTAGTCAAATTCATAATAAGTTTATCAATCAAAATAGAAGTTTGAGGGTCAAGACCAGAGTTGGGCTCATCACAGAACAAGTATTTAGGTTGTGCAGATATGGCACGGGCAATGGCAACTCGCTTCCTCATACCTCCGCTTAACTGCGAAGGAAACATTTTATTGATACCCCTCAAATTAACTCTTTCTAAGCAATAATCAACTCGATCTTTACGTTCTTTTCTTCGCATTGAAGAAAACATACGAAGCGGAAACATAATGTTTTCTTCAACGGTCATAGAATCAAATAATGCTCCCTCTTGAAAGATGAAGCCAATGTCTTTGCGGACATCTATTTTTTGCTCGCGAGACATAGTTGCCAAAACTCTATCATCATAAGAAACGAATCCCTCTTCTGGCACGTACAAACCTGCAATACTTCTCAGTAGAACAGTTTTTCCACTTCCAGACTTTCCTATAATAAGGTTGCACTTGCCAGGTAGAAATTCCGTGGTAATGTCTTTCAATACCTGTCTGCCTTGAAAATATTTAGAAACATGATCTACTTTTATCATCGCAATACCTTGTTTATTGATATAGTTATTTTTATTAATTGAACAATTCCGTTATTAAGATATTAAAAATCATAATTACAATGGAACTCTGAACCACGGCTTTGGTTGATTGTTGTCCAACCTCAATACTACCTCCCTTTATTGTATATCCACGATAACAGGATATGGTAGAAATTATTATTGCATTGATAATTATCTTTACCATCGCGTACCATACATCTCCCATACTAAAATCCAAACGCAAACCTTCAACGTAGTCGAATAATGTCAATTGCCCTAGTAACAATCCTCCTATATAACCTCCAATAAGAGAAATAAAGATACTTTGAATAGCCAAAAGAGGAAAGAATATTACACAAGCAATAATTTTAGGCATAATAAGATATGAAGCAGTATTGACTCCCATAACTTCTAATGCGTCAATTTGTTCTGTAATTCGCTGAGTACCAATTTCACTTGCAATTTTAGAAGCACATTTACCTGCTAAAATCAAAGAGATTATGGTAGGAGAAAATTCTAACATCATTGCCTTGCGAGAAACAAAACCATAAATCCAATTAGGATACATAGGATTTTGTAAATTTAAAAGAATTTGCATCACAACTGCAGCCCCGACAAATATACTTATGATTGCGACTATTACGATTGAATCAACACCCAATTCTTTCATCTCAAAGACAACACGATGCAAGAAAACCCTTTTGTTTTGGGGTCTCTTAAAAGCATCTTTCATTAAAACAAGATACTCTCCAAATGCTTTGATAAAATCTTTTATTTTTTTCAAAATGTTACTTATCTTTATTCTATTTCAATTTTGAGTCCCTTTTCTTTCGATTGAGAAAGTTTGACTTTTATTTTTCGTTTATTTTGATTCTTATTTGCTAAAATTATTTCACTTAGAGGATTTTCTATTGCATTTTGAATTGAGCGTTTAATAGGTCGTGCTCCAAAATCTCGATTTTCATTCATATCTAAAATATATTGTTTTGCTTGTTGTGTGATATGCAATGAATAACCAATTTCTTCTATTCTTTTTCTTAGATAATTTAATTCCAAATCCACAATATGTAACAAATTATCGTTATTGAGTGCATTGAAAAACACTATATCATCTATGCGATTAAGAAATTCAGGAGCAAAAGTTTTTTGTATATCTTTGTCTATAACACTTTGTTCTATAGCACGGGTATTATCTTTTTTTGCCGTCATAGCAAAGCCCACACCCGTACCAAAATCTTTTAGAGTCCGACTACCTACGTTAGAAGTCATTATTATTATTGTATTTTTGAAATCAACGACTCTACCCATAGAATCTGTTAGATGTCCTTCGTCGAGGATTTGTAATAATATATTGAAAACATCTTTATGAGCTTTCTCGATTTCGTCAAACAACACAATGGAATAGGGATGTCTTCTAACCTGCTCGGTTAATTGCCCGCTTTCTTCATAACCTACATAGCCAGGAGCTGCACCTATTAGTCGAGATACATTGAATTTTTCCATATATTCGCTCATATCTATCCTGATAATATTATCCTTTGAGCCAAATAGATATTCGGACAGAGTTTTTGCTAAATATGTTTTACCAACTCCAGTAGGTCCGACAAAGATAAATGAACCTATTGGACGACTTGGGTCTTTAAGTCCTGTTCTTGCTCGTCTTACAGCTTTACATATTTTACTTATTGCCTCATCTTGTCCTATTACTTTACTTTTTATAACATTGTCTATTTCCAAAAGGCGTTTGCTCTCGTTCTCATCAGTTTTTTCTATTGTTATACCCGTCATAGCACCAATCACTTTTGCAATTTCATCTTCATCTATAACAAAAGGATTTTCTTTAAGCGATTGTTCCCACTCTTTACGCAAAAGAACATAAGAATCCTGCAATGCAGCAATTTTATTTTTGATAGTATTGGCTTG
>ONOZ01000138.1 GCA_900319595.1 uncultured Bacteroidales bacterium
GGATTCCTTGAATAATGAATATAGTGGAGATAGTTGCGTTGTGGATATGAAAGGAAATTTTCTTGAACCGCTACCATATTCGACTAAAAACATACTGTATTTTGACATAAATAAAGAAAATTTACATAGTAATAGAAAAAAATTTCCTATTTACGCTGATTGGTAAAATCTTTTTTGATAATAAAAAAATATTCTCGGTGATTATTATACTGCTATATATCAGTGAATTATCCTAATACAGAAATAATCTTATCCGCTAAGTAATCTGCCAATTTATAGTAGGATTCCACCGTCCAACCTGCCACATGAGGAGTAAAAACTGTATTTTTCATTTGATACAACTGCTCAATGTCCTGTTTTTGTTTATCGTCAATATGTATTTGCTGATTGTAATTTTCTATTTCTAACACATCTAATCCACAACCCTTGATTTTGCCATGTTGCATTGCCTCAATCAAATCATGAAGACAAACAACTTTTCCGCGAGAGGTATTAAGAATATAAAATGGCTTTGAAAACGAATTTATAAAATCTGTATTTACCATACGATTAGTTTCATCTGTCAAAGGCACGTGTAATGACAAAATATCTGTTTGTTCAAACAATTCTTTTAAAGATACTTCTTTTACAAATGAATCTGAAAATCCCTTTTTATATTTGTCGTATGCAATAATTTCACACTCAAAACCTTGCAATCTCTGTGCAAAAGCACGTCCCATATTACCATATCCAATAATTCCAATAGTCTTCCCTTTGATTTCCAATCCTCTATTTTCTTCTCTTTGCCATAATCCCTCCCTTACATCTCGGTCTGCAAAATTTATTTTATTGAAAAGTGCAAGTAGAAGTCCCAAAGTATGCTCACCAACTGCATCTCTATTCCCCTCTGGCGAATTAAGACAAATGATATTCTTGCTTTTGGCATATTCTATATCAATAGCGTCCATTCCTGCACCAGTTCTGGCAATACATTTCAAGTTCAGGGCTCTATCAATTATATTTTTATCAATTTGGACTTTGCTTCTTACAATAATACAATCATATTTGCAAATATTTTCAAGGACATCTTCGTAAGTGTATTGTGGGAAAATATCTATCAAATAACCTTTGCGTGCGAGCTTATCGCTAAGTATCTTATGGGTCTCGTCTATCAATAGAATTTTAGGACTTGTCTGCATTTTATTCCATCTTTTTTTCATGAGAATTATAAACAAAATCTACAAATTCAGTATAACCGCCATTGAATAAATTGACATCAACATTTCCTTTTATGCCGGCAACACTGCCTTTGTGAGAATACTGCCAAAACGCCCAAGAAATATTTTGTGAAGGTTCGTTACAAAGTTTGCAAATCCATAAAGGATAATCGTCAAAACTACCTTTGATATATTCATTATAGGTTTGAACATTAGTATATATGATAGGTTTGCATTTATAATGCTTTTCCAATTCACGCAAACATTTTAGAAGTTGATTTTGTACTTGCTGTGAGTTGTATTTTTGTAATCTATTACCATAAGATAGTTCAAAATCTATAACAGGTGGCAAGTCGTTATTTGTCAATTTGACATTATTGATAAAGTTCTTGGCTTGAATTTTACCATCTCTACTGAAACGAAAAAATAAATAGGCTCCTACTACAATATTATTATTTTTTGCATCTTTCCAATTATCTGCAAATTTTTTATCTACAAAATCTATTCCCTCCGTCGCCTTAATAAATGCAAATGATACCTTGCTTTCCGAAACTATTTTCCAATCAATTTTACCTTGATGTGCAGAAATATCCACCCCCATTACTGGATATTTATTCAAATCCAATGCTAACTGCGGACAAGCATAATACTTTTTATAGTAATCTACACCATAAACATATATGACACTACCAAAAATCGCCAATATCAACAATAGGCAAAGTATTATCAATATTTTTCTCTTTAATCTTTTATTCCCCTTTTTAGCCATCAATTAAAAACCTCTTCACTTCTTTAGTTAGTCTATTGTAACGTTCCTGCTTACCATCTTTATATAGATTCAACCAAATAGTATCCTTTGTAAAATTAAAAGATAATGTCTTTAAGTCTTCCAATGTAAATAATGTTTTAAATTCTTGATTAAATGCTTGTAAATTTTGAGAATCTACTTGGAAATAATCAAAAAAATTCAAAATTTTTCCAGTATTCTTATTATAATTACAAGTTAGTAATTCAGTATCTGTATCTGTCGTACCCGTCAAATGAGATGTTCGCTCATATAAAACACTAACAATATCATTTTGTTCATAAAGTTCTTTTGTTTTGCAATAATAATAATTAGTATCTCGTCTATCAGGGCTACTAACCTCTCTGACTTTTGCTGCAAACTCGTGTAAATCATCAATTATAAATTGTGTCGCTGGTTTCAGATTTATATTGTCCTTTCTTTTCTCAACATTGATGGGGAAAATCAATTGCCCCTTTATGTTATTTTTTGTATCATTTATCCCTTTCTGTGCTAATACTACATTATCTAATAGCATAACCCGTTCTGTTTTCGGCTTATCTTCTATACTTTGTGTCTTATCGGTTTGTTTATTACAACTTTGTAAAACTACCATTGCAAGCACTCCCATCAATACAAACGCTATATCTTTTATTTGCTTCATTTTTAATATTATTTATATGTTATACCTTTCAAGGTGCGAAGTTACAACATTTTTGAATAAAAAACATAGTTTGTTTCAATAAAATTTCGTATCTTTGCGACATATTTGATAAACAACTGATAAAATGAATATACAATTTTTAGGAGCGACAAAAGAGGTTACTGGTAGTAAGCATTTATTGACTACTGACAACGGATTGAAAATACTTTTGGATTGCGGTATGTATCAAGGCAAGGGGTTGGAAACCGATGCTGACAATAGAGATTTAGGCTTCAACCCGACGGAAATAGATTACCTTATCTTATCTCACGCACATATTGACCATTGCGGGCTTATCCCATATATAATTAAGCATGGTTTCAATGGGACAATTATTTGTACTCCGGCAACTCGTGATTTGTGTGCAATATTATTAGTTGATGCAGGTAAAATACAGGAACAAGATACAATAACATTCAATAAAAAGCGAGAATTACAGGGTTTGCCTCCTGTTGAACCTCTATATACAGCAGAAGATGCTCGTAATAGTATGCGATTTTTTGTATCCATTCCATATAATAAAGAA
>ONOZ01000108.1 GCA_900319595.1 uncultured Bacteroidales bacterium
ACGCAGACTATTCATAATTTGCCCCATATTCAATTCGTTTTTGCCAATATAATCCATCAAAAAATCTTCTGCTTTCTGAGCCCAATCGTTATCTTCTATGGAATTAAGATTTTCGGATATAACTCGCATCGTTGCACCTGTACCTTCTTTCCAACGTTTTTTCAAAGCCTTTTCTGCATATTCTATCGGAGCAACAAAGAAATAGTCGCTATTGTCCCAAAGTTCCTTAGCAAAAGAACATCTTTCCTTTATAAGACTAACTATCTGCAAAACAATTTCGTAAGAAGTAACAATATTTTTTTGCTCTAACTCTTTTAAAAATTCTTTTGCTAACTCGCCATCATCAACTTTTTGAAGATATTGATGATTGAACCATTTGGCTTTTTCCATATCAAATTTGGCACCATGTTTTGAAATTCTGTCTATGGAAAACTTCTCTATAAGTTCGTCTATTGAAAATATCTCCTGTTCTGTACCATCATTCCAACCTAAAAGTGCAAGCATATTGACAACAGCCTCAGGTAAATATCCACTTTCTCTATAACCTGAGGAAATTTCTTTTGTTTTAGGGTCTGTCCATTGCAAAGGAAATACAGGAAATCCTAATCTATCGCCATCACGTTTTGATAATTTGCCTTTACCATCGGGTTTCAATAAAAGTGGCAGGTGTGCAAATTTAGGCATATTGCTTTCCCACCCAAAAGCACGATACAATGATACATGCAACGGACAAGATGGCAACCATTCTTCACCTCTTATTACATGAGATATTAGCATCAAGTGGTCATCTACTATATTTGCCAAATGATATGTAGGCATTCCATCACTTTTGTATAATACCTTATCGTCCAAAAGCGAGGAGTCCATTTTTATGTGTCCTCTTATCAAATCGTCAAACTCTATTATTTCTCCCTCATTAAATTTGAAACGAATAACGTATGGTGTCCCACTATCTAATAATGATTGTACCTCATCTTTACTTAATGATAATGAATTTCTTAGCGACATTCTCGTTTTGCAATCATATTGGAAAGTAGTTTTATTTGCTTCTGCCTCTGTGCGTTTAGCATTCAATTCCTCCGCAGTGTCAAAGGCATAGTAAGCACAACCTTTATCCACTAATTGCAAAGCATAATCTTTATACATTGGCTTTCGCTCGGATTGTTTATAAGGACCATACTCGCCACCAATACCAACGCCCTCGTCAAAATTGATACCCAACCATTTAAAAGCCTCTATTATATATTCTTCTGCACCCTCAACGAAACGCGTCTGGTCAGTATCCTCTATTCGCAACAAAAAATCACCCCCATTTTGCTTTGCAAAAAGATAATTATATAATGCCGTCCTTACACCACCTATATGCAAAGGTCCTGTTGGCGAAGGAGCAAATCTTACTCTTACTTTATTTGCCATAGTATATATGATATTTAAATATTTTCAGTTTGCAAAGTTACTAAAAATATTTATATCCTATAATATTCTATTACAAAAAGCAGAAATACACAATCTTATGTATCCAAATTTGATTATTGTGCTATGGTTTGATTGTTTATTAGTCTATTATTATATTGCTGAATGATAGCACGTGTCAATCTTTCGTGCATTTGTACTCTCGTTACATCTTTATCTGCAATGTTGTTACGCAAATCTATATCTATTTTAGTATTAAACAATTCCGTTGCATAACCCTCACGATATTTGCTAACATAATCCCCTATCATCAATATGTATTCACCATTAGAATAATATATATAATAATGTGGTTCAGTAGAAAATACACTCCGCCCAAAGCCAAATATAGTTTGCTCTGTATGAAGCATATCCGCAAGTGTTGGTAGTATATCTATCTGTTGCATTGTTTGATTGGTCATAACGCCGTGCTTCAACATTGGACTATATATAATAATAGGTATCTTATAAAGCCCTAATTCTGTCTGAAATTCCCTTGTTTCTGTCATAGCACTATGATCGGCTGTAATAACAAAAAGGGTATTTTTGTACCAATCCGTTTTGCTTGCACTCTCAAAGAACTTACGCAAAGCATAATCTGTATAACCCACCGTTTCATGTACAATAAGCGTACCTTTCGGAAATCTGCCCTTATGTTTTTCTGGTATAGTATAAGGGTGATGTGAAGACAACGTGAAAACACTTGTTGCAAATGGTTCAGTAAATGTATTTAGTTTTTTTACCATATATTGCAAAAACTCTTCATCAAATATTCCCCAATTGCCATCATAATCTTTATCGTTGCCATACTCATTTTTTCCAAAATAATCCGAATAGCCCACATGCTTTGTAAAAGAATCAAAATTCATTGTTCCATTGTATCCTCCATGAAAGAATGCCGTTGTGTAGCCAAGTGAAGAAAATAGCCCACCAATAGAAGATAATTTGTTGCCACTATAGGCCGAAGTGATATAACTCTCTTCTGTCAAGATGGGTAGAGATGACACTATGGCAGGAATACCATCTATACTCCTTTTGCCATTGCTCATTCCATTGAAAACTATTGAATGTTTTGCCAAAGAATCTAAGAATGGCACGTAACTTGTGTTAGTCTTATTGTATGTAGAAAAATACTCGGCAGCATAACTCTCTATTATAATAACAACTATATTTGTCTTGCCAACTTGTGGTATTTCATTAAACAATGTATCTGCCCAAACATTAGAGGAGGGAGTTTGCAAAGGCGAATATATTTTTAATAAAGTTTGCTCATCGTAATATTTTTTCAAAACAAGTCCCTGCTTACCTATTGTACGATACAAAGTAAATGGAGTATTCAAAACCAATGCTGTATTTTGTGTAGAAGCATAATTGCTCGCTTGCAAAAGACTCAACGGTCGCAACTGAAAACCTCCTCTTTGGAAAATAACTCCGATAAATACCAAAACAATAAAATAAAAGGTATATTTGATATAATATTTCACTCCCGATATATTAACTTTTTTACTATATAATCTCCTATACTTCCAATCTAACAAACACAATACTATATTCAATCCTATAAATATCAGTACTATATGCCAATAATCACGTATGAATTGAGGAATAAGCGAATTGAAATCCCCCCCAACGCCTAAATAGTTGAAAATATCAAATGTCAATCTTTTAAAAGTAAAACGAAAATACCCACAATCAATTAAATTTGCAAACAACATTAGTTCCACTCCAATAAAATAAAAGATTGATGTTACAATTCTATATATATTATTGCTTTGTAGAGATATTGGCAAAAGAGAAAACAATAGGAATGGAGCCAAATAGAAACTCAAAGATGATAGAGCAAATCTCAAATTACCAAGGCATATTTTCAGAAAATCCCAAAGTGTATTGATATTGAATAGTGTTGAGTTTAAAATATAGAAAACTATCTGTGTTACAAGCAATAAACATAACGCTGTGATATATCTAAATAATACTAATTTGTATTGTACTTTCATTTTCGTATCCCTTTATTTAGCAGGTTTGTAATTAGATTTTTTTAAAATACCTTGACTATCAGTTAAATGCATAAGACTATCAAAAGATATTTTCTCTTTGTCCATAAAATTCTTAACTATCTTGTATCCTATATAATGTCCTACACGTGCAGGCGAATCACTTAACGGCTTACTTGTTGGTGCTTCGGCTGTCAAAGACATATATTTGGAGCGGTCTTTTTCATATAATAATCTATTTTCTATTATATACGCCCAAATTACTTTTTCATTATCTTCGCACCATTGCAATTGCTCGTTGGTATATCTCAATATTTGATGCAATGAATAAGAAGGAAGAATGTTTTGAGTTATGTAAGAATACTTTCCTTCATCAATAATAGCGTCTAAAAGAGTGCAGTCAGGATTCATTTGTACGTTAGGAGTATTGATATAGATAACATTTTTTAGATACATACGCATAAAGTCTGATGCAATATAATCTTTATTCAAAGTGGCAGTCATATATTGTGGCATAGTGTTGTAGTACGGATTTTTCTCTATCTGAGGGTATGAATAAATGTCAAATGCAATGGCAGAATAGTCGCCGTTGGTATAGCAACGATTCTCAAAAACATAAGAATACTCGGCAGGACCTAAAATCATTGAAAAAAGTCTTTGAGGTAGTTTGATGCCTTTGCTGTGTTTTTGTAAATTAGCAAAAGCCATCGTCAAATCCTTTTCCAAAAACGACAAATCCGCATAATTTCTTTGCACTATGTTTTGAGCATCTAATAAATACTCGTCTGTTATAAACCTTTCAATCATTTGCAAATACTCTTTATCTTCCATAGAAGCGGAAAACATTTCTGGGTATCTAGTTTGTAAGTTTTTTAAAAACTCTTCCATATTAGGTTTTGGCACTGCAAACAACTCTCTATCAAAACGAATAATTTTTATACTCTCCTGCTTACCAGTTGTTTGATCAATAAATTTGGTTTCTTCTTTTTTATTACAACTATAAGCAAAAAGAAATATTGCTACAACACCTAAGATTTTTAGTATCTTACTTTTAATTTTCATCATCTATCTAACTTATATATTTGATTGCAAATTTACAAAATTCTTTTTATTGTAAATTAATTTATAATAGGAAATTACAATAACAAAATTTTATTGTACCTTTGCAGACCTATAAAGAAACAAAAATATGTTTGATTTTACAGCAATAGACTTTGAAACAGCAGTCGGTTACATACCTTGTTCAATTGGTATTGCTATAGTGCGTAACAATGAGGTGGTAAATGTAGAAAATCATTTGATAAAACCCATTTGCTATCCTTATTTCCAATGGTATGCACAGAAGATTCATGGCATTCATAAAGAAGATGTAGAAAATGCCCCAACGTTTGATATTCTTTGGGAGAAAATTAAACATTATTTTGACAATACTATGCTTGTTGCCCACAATGCTTCTTTTGATATGAATGTACTTCGCCGCACTCTTGCTCACTATAAAATTCCACGTCCCCAAGCCCGTTATATGTGTTCGTATATTTTAGCAAAAAAGACCTGGAAAAACAATCAAAAATTCTCTTTAGACTTCCTTGCTGAGCAAGAAAATATAGAATTAAATCATCATCATTCCGATTCTGACGCATATGCCTGTGCCAAACTTCTACTTAGAGAGGCAGAGGTATTGAATTGCAAGGATTTTACACAATTAAGACACATATCACAATTAAAATCATATAGATTCTAATACATATATAAAAAGACTTGCAAAAGACAAATTCTAAATCTCTTTGCAAGCCCTCAAAATAATACATTATCCCTTTATTCAACAATCAATTTCTGTGCAGTTTCTCCAACCTTTATATAATATACTCCTTTTTCAAAGTCTTTTATATCAATAATTCTGTAGTAACCATTGTTATCTTTTATTTCCTTTACAATTTGACCTAAACTATTAGTAATAACTATTTCACCTTTACCCTCTATCGTTACAAAGTCTTTCGCAGGATTAGGATAGATACTTATACTATTAGTCTGTGCTATATCATCAATACCAATTTGTTTTTTGATAACAACTTTTTTGGCAATATTACCATTTTCATCGCAAATATATTTACCAACCAAACCATCCAATACATTATCAATTATTTGAGCTTTCGTAGGTTCTACAATTTCACAACCAATCAACTCTATATCTGCAAAATCACCTATTGCGACTTTCTTTCCTTCTGATGAAAGATTTGCATTTTTAATAGTCAATTTACTACCATCATATGCACTATACATCGCCCAACTCCAGTCGTGAGCAATAGCATCAATCTCAATAGTACAATCCTCTATTATCATGTTCTTCTCCAAATAACCGCTAAGTATACCTACTTTTAAACTTCCAGTACCATTTATTGTTTTTGTACCACTTACGGTTTCAATATAACTAGTAACATCATTTTCCCCGACAAGAGTAATTGTTATATCTTCTACAACAGGAGGTTCGCCAAAGTAAATATGCCCTTCAATGGTCGCATTGTCTAATGTTAATGTCTTTGCTTCATGATTATAAGAAACAGAGCCGCTTATCTTCGCCCCCGTTATATTATCGCAATTGTCAGAAGTAACTTTAACACCCGCAATCGTAATACCATAATCTGTTTGTGCGTCAATATTTCCCGCTAATGCAATAAAGAATATTGCAATAAAGATTTTTAATTTACTCATTTTTTTAGTTTATTTTCTATTATACACTTATTATTTTTTTAATCACGCAAATAAATTTATTTTTCTCCGTAAAAAATTCACTAATCACGCTGATTATTCAACTTTCTTCTAAATCATTGTTTTTCAATACGATTTTTCACTTTGCAAAGGTATGAAAAATTTTTGAAATAACAAAAAAAATGCACAAATTTTTGATTTATGCTGTACCTATCGCATTAGATAATAGAAAAAATAAAAGTGCTGTCTTGCTTTTTAGACAACACTTTAAAATATATTTTTGCTCCTATTCTTTTAATAATGATTAGTATTCCTCATCATTAAAAAAGAAATCGTCCTTTGTAGGATAGTCTGGCCAAATATCTTCGATGGAGTCATAGACATCTCCTTCGTCTTCAATTTCCATTAAATTTTCTACAACCTCCATAGGTGAGCCTGAACGCTGTGCGTAATCTATCAACTCTTCTTTTGTCGCCGGCCAAGGAGCATCCTCTAAATGAGATGCAAGTTCTAATGTCCAATACATAATTATTCTCCTAAAATTTTTAACCTTATATATTAAATTCTTATTACTCGTTTGCTGTTGTTTTCCAATACTTTTCTACACGATGTTTATTCTTCATTACCGTACGAGACAAGGTAAATAAATAATCGCTTAACCTATTGATATACTCTAAAGCAAGTTTATCAACAGGATACGTTTCGTTGCATTCAACCATAAGCCTTTCACAACGGCGAGTTTGTGTCGTTGCTACATTCAAAAGTGTAGCCGTACGTGAAGAACCGGGTATTATAAAACCTTTCATTGGTGGCAATTCTGCAGCCATTGTATCAATTTTTCGTTCCAAATATTTTATATCATTCTCTGTTAGGTGCGGCACCCTTTGAAGTGTTTGTTCGTCTTCACAAGCAATCATACTTTCAATTTCAAACAATTTGCACTGAATAACAAATATCTCTCCTATATAGTTTTCATGCTTTAGAAAAGTAGATACATATCCTAACAAACTAACCAAATGGTCTATTTCTCCATAAGTGCAAACACGTATATCGTTTTTCTTTACCCTTGTCCCACCTACCAATGAAGTCGTACCATCATCACCTCTCTTTGTATAAATCATAGTGCTATTCTAAATCTTTTATATTTTCAACTGACTTTATCTCAGGTATAGCGTCTTGAATTGCCAACTCCACGTTTTGTTTCAAAGTCATACGCGAATAAGGGCATGAACCACAATGTCCTTGCAACTCTACATTGACAACATAATCATCAGTAAGTGAAACAAACGCTATATCACCACCATCTTGTTGCAAATAAGGACGAATTTGTTCAATAGCATTTTTTACTTTTGTTTCTAAAACCTGTCTTTCCTGTAATTCCATTTTTATTTAATTGTTTTTGATTTTTCTACTACTTTATTTGCTAACTGCATAAACGCTTTTGCCTCGGTATAATCGAACAACATCGCAATAGGGTTGCCATTATCGTTACATTCGCTTACACTTTGCGAAATAGGAATCTCTCCTAAAAAATCTATATTTAATTCCTGTGCCAATTTTTTGCCTCCATCTTGTCCAAAAATGTAATATTTTTTATCTGGCATATCGCTCGGAGTGAAATAAGACATATTTTCAACCAATCCCATTACTGGAACTTTAATATTTTCATTATCAAACATATTTATTGCTCGTCTTACGTCCGCTACTGCTAATTGTTGAGGAGTGCAAACGAAAATACTACCGTGCGGATGGAAAGATTGTATTAGTGTTAGTTGTATATCTCCTGTTCCGGGAGGCATATCCAAAATAAGAAAATCCAACTCGCCCCAAAGAGTTTCAGATAACATTTGCGTCAAAGCATTACTTGCCATAGGACCTCGCCACATTAACGGAGCATTTTCATCTACCATAAAACCTATACTCATAAGTTTTATGCCAAATTTCTCTATAGGCAACATCAACTCCTGTCCATCTTTCTCCGTTACCATAACATCTGCCTTATCTATATTAAACAATGTCGGTATGCTTGGACCATAGACATCGGCATCGGCTAATCCTACCCTATAACCCTCTTTTGCTAAAGATAAAGCCAAGTTTGCTGAAACTGTACTCTTACCAACACCTCCTTTTCCGCTACCTACTGCTATCAAACAGTTGATACTTTTCATAGAAGCGTCTATACGTTCTTGCTTTTTCTTTTGTTCTTCAAATGGATTCATATATTTAGTTTCTTTTTTCCTAATCTATTTCTGCCAAATCTATAACACTCTGTGTTATATAAATATATACCTCAAAATTTTGAGGTTGCAAAATTACAAAGTTACTTTTTATTATACAAATATATCTTTAATTTTCTTTTTTATTACAGGATGAAATCTATCGGAAGCGATTTGTTTCAATGGTTCAAGTACAAAATTTCTCAAATGTAATAACGGATGTGGTATTTTGAGGTTCAAAGTGTCAATTATCTCATCTTCATAAAACAAGATGTCTATATCTATAATTCTGTCCTCGTAGCCTGCAGTAAAAGAGCGTTGTCTACCCAATTCTTTCTCTGTCTCACCTATTATAGCCAAACATTCCAATGGGCTTTTGTCGGTTAGAAAAACTGCACACGAATTTACAAACATTTCTTTTGAAACAAATCCCCATGCTTTTGTTTCAAAAAAAGAAGAAGTGCTGATTCTTTCACCTAATCTTTGCTCCAAAAGTTTATAAGCCTTTAAAATATTTTGTTCTTTTGCTCCTATATTAGTTCCAAACGACAAAACAATCTCTTTCATACTGCAAAGATACAAATTTTTGCCTAAAACCTTGAAATACTTTTTATTTTATAAGATAAGTTTTATAGAAAAGCCTCCCTCTGTTGTAGAATTAGGATAGGAAGACGAAATATAAGGAGTATTGATTGTCATATCAAAAAATGCTTTCAAAATGATTTTTTCAGTTAAAGAGTATTCCCCCGATAAATTCAAGGTTGCTACTTTACTACCTGCAGAAACAAGATTTACCCCTTGGTCTATCTTTCTTAGAATTGTCTTGTTGCTCGTAACAGATAGGTCTGCCTTTAGTAATATATCACTTTTAAACTCACGAGTATTTCCATTGCCTGTACGAACAGCAACTCTTACATCTTTAAAACGATAACCTCCCCCAACAACAACTCCATTACGACCTATCTCTGTTAGTTGGTTATTGGTAAAAGATAACGACAATGTCCTTTCTTTGCGTATCTCAAAATTAAGTTGGAATGAATTTTTTAGATTCACATCAACTTTCAATAGCGGACTCAACTGTTCAGAAATAGTTACCTGGTCTATTGTGTGTTTTGCTATAAAATTGCTATTCAAAGTATTTCTTACCCACTCCGTACCATAATCGTATTGATCAACATCTGGCACAGAAGTGTTAGAATAAAAAGATGTAATGTTGTAATTGCAAGTATAATTAGACGATAGTGTAATGGAGTTAGCCCATTTCTTTACCCAATCCATTTTTCCTAATCCTGTCCAAGTAATTCTCCAATTTGGCAATGGTATCTTTATAAATGGCGAAAGATCTTGAGAAGAAGCATCCTTACCCATATAAGCCGCTAAAAATGCCGGTATTAAAACCTGTTGAGAAGTTGCTCCATAGCCATCAGGCCAATATTGATTAGAGGCAGAATCCCAAATGTTTTGTTTTACATACGAACTATTATAAGAAGCATTCTTATTTGCCAAACGTTCAGCAATGGTTTGTCTGTTTTTCAAAAACTCTTCAAAAACTTCACTTACATTGTTTTTATCACTCCCTTTAAACAACGTCTCTATCGCAATAGTACTAATACTATAGTTACCATTACGATAAGCAGACATCGGTCCCATAACACTATTTTCATCTTCAGAAAATTTGTAATACGCCGAATACTGCTCACTCTCAGTTCGTTTGAAAGAAATATCAATATTAAATTCTTTAACAGGTTCTATTTTCACCTGGGCAGTAATGCTTTCTGTATGTTTCTGCACCATAGCACTATTAAATAAGGAATCTGTAGACAACCAACCATTCCTAATTGCATCTGGCATAATGTCTTTTTGAGAACCTAATATAAAACCAACACCAGGAGCCCATTTACTACGATCGTTCATTCCCAAAAATCTTGCTCTTGGCATAAAACCCGGAATATAAGTGCCATCATTTAAAGAATATGTTACAGAAGCACTTTTTACAGAAGTTAGTAATCTAATAGAAAAGTATAGAAATTCTTTAAAGTAATCTTGCTTTTGTACTGTATCCGTGGAATCTTGGGTCTGTGCCTTGTCCTCTGCCATTCTACTCATACGTTGAGGATTACGTGGCATAGAAGATGCCTTATTTTTCTTACCTCCCTGCTCATAGGCTTTTTTTACAAGTGGTATTTTATTGTATAAAGTCATAAGAGCAAGACTTCCCGTTGCATTTATACGTGCAGAATTTTCTATTGTATTACCTAAACTCTCGGTAGCATTGGTAGAACCTTGAAAAGTATAACCTGCCGTATAAGAGACATTTAATCTTACCCAATTAAGTATCGGAATCTTGTTAAGAGGTACATTATAATTTAATTTAATATTTTGTGTAAATTGTTGTGCTTTTCCCAAATCTAATATAGATTGATATACCGAGTCTTTCTTTTCTTTTGTGTCTATTCTACCACGAGGTTCCTCTACCAACGAATTCATTGTTGAATTATACTCTAAACGGAGACTATTAGTTACATCATATTTCATGCCGTATTCTCTATTCCAATAGAAATTTTTATAAAAATACGGCTCCATTATAACAAGACCTGCACTCTTACTCCTATTCATAGTTTCTTGGAAATCTCTTAGCATATCACTTTTGAAAGATATACTTTTAGGCACGTAATTCAACGTAAAATCTCTAAATATTGACCATGCTTTACCTTTAAAGAATGGAACTTTCGCAAAAGGCTTTAATCCTTTATTTTGAGATTCATATTGATAGTTCAACAT
>ONOZ01000109.1 GCA_900319595.1 uncultured Bacteroidales bacterium
AAAGAAATAGATATATAGATTAAAGTAATAATTTGAGCTTTTGGCTCTTATTCTCTCTCTTAAATTTTCCCCAAAATTGAAAACGTTGAGAATAAGTCAGTAAAAAAGTTTGCACCTTTGGGTGTAGATTGTTTCTAACTTATAAACGTAATGGTGTTGGGGAATACCTAAGAGATAGTAAGGTAAAATAAAGAGAAAATTTGCACCTTCTTTTTATCTTTTTAAATAAGGGCGAGGCATAACACAAAACCCCAACACCATGCCAGAAGAAAAAGACAAACAAATTAAATCCAAAGAACGTGTAGCAAAACACGGGGAAGTCTATACCAATGAAAGAGAAGTCAATGCAATGCTGGATTTGGTTAAGAACGAAACGGAAAGAATAGATTCTCGTTTTTTGGAACCTGCTTGTGGTAACGGCAATTTTTTAGTAAAGATATTAGAAAGAAAACTTAATATCGTTACCAATAAATATAAGAAAAAACAAACAGATTGGGAATTTTATTCTCTTTTTGCTTTATCTTCTATTTATGGTATAGATATTTTAGAAGATAATTGCGAAGAATGCCGATTGCGTTTATTAGAAATATACAACAATACTTATATTTCGTTTTTCCATAATAAGATAAAACAAGAATGTTTAGTTATTGCAAAATATCTTTTAGAGAAAAACATAATCTGCGGTGATGCTTTGAATCTTAAAACATCAGCAAACAAAGATATCGCTTTTGCAGAATGGAGTTTTGTTTATCCCGACAAGGTAAAGAGAATAGATTACACTATGCGAAACCTTATATCTGCTGAACCAAATACACTATTTCCTAATGCGGAGGCAGTACAAGAATTTCCATTAACCAATTTTCTAAAAATACAAAAAGAATATGAAAACAACTAATTATAACCCCGATATATTGAATTGTATTGCTAATCTGTCCAATGATGAAGTTTTTACTCCGCCGAGTGTAGTTAATCAAATGCTTGACCTGTTGCCAAAAGATTTGTGGAGTAATCCGAACGCTACATTCCTTGACCCCTTTACTAAAAGCGGAGTGTTTTTAAGGGAAATAACCAAGCGTCTTAATGAAGGTTTGAAAGAAAAAATACCCGACACACAAAAAAGGGTTAATCATATACTACAAAAGCAAGTTTTCGGTATTGCGATAACAGAATTGACATCATTTTTGGCAAGACGGAGTGTTTATTGTTGCAAAACGGCAGACAGCGAAAAATGTATTGCCACTTGTTTTGATGATAACCAGGGCAATATTATTTACAATAGAGTTAAACATAATTTTATTAACGGTAAGTGTGAGTTTTGCGGAGCAAATAAAGATACATATTCCAACGATGAAAACAAAGAGAATTATGCCTATCAATTTATTCACACTTACGACCCTAAAAAGTTTTTTAAAGATATGAAATTTGACGTTATTATAGGAAATCCCC
The DNA here is from genome assembly GCA_900319595.1 of uncultured Bacteroidales bacterium. Taxonomy (GTDB): domain Bacteria; phylum Bacteroidota; class Bacteroidia; order Bacteroidales; family P3; genus Scybalousia_A. Next base: position 1,447 of record ONOZ01000109.1, read on the forward strand.
CATATCAACTTGACGATGGCGGCAATGGAGCAAGTGCAAAGCCATTATATCACCTTTTTGTTAGACAAGCAAAGAAGGTACAACCAAGATATTTATGTATGATTATACCCGCTCGTTGGTATTCGGGAGGAAAAGGACTTGATGAGTTTAGAGATGAGATGCTTAATGATGATAGATTGAGAATTATCCACGATTTCAATAATGCTTCCGAATGTTTTTCGGGTGTTGAGATAAAAGGCGGAGTTTGTTACTTTCTTTGGGATAGAGATAACAAAGGACTATGCCAAGTTTATCAGCATTCGGAAGATAAAATCCTCTCAATAATGAAACGACCTTTATTAGAAAAAGGCTGTGATGTATTTATAAGACACAATCAAGCAATAAGCATATTAAGAAAAGTTAAGGAGAAAAAAGAAAAGTCATTTAGTAGCATAGTGTCGTCACGAAGGCCTTTTGGATTAGCAACAAATTTTACAGACTTTTCAAAAGAAAAACGGAAGAACACTATTAAGATATACGCAAATCAAAGACAAGGGTATGTAAATAAGGATTTTATTATAGATAGTTTTAATTTACTTAATTCATATAAATTATTTATTCCAAAGGCAATTGGCATCGGTGATATGAGTAAGGATTGGTTAAAGCCTATTATCGCAGATAAAGGTACCTGTTGTACAGAAACATATATTGCAGTGGGACCTTTTGAGGATAACAAAACTATTGAAAATGTATATTCTTACACACAGACAAAGTTTTTCCATTTATTATTGGGCTTAAAAAAGATAACACAGGATACAACACAGAAAGTTTATCAATTTGTTCCTTTACAAGATTTTTCAAAACCTTGGACAGATAAAGAATTATACGAAAAATACGGACTAAGTGAAGAAGAGATAAACTTTATTGAAAGTA
>ONOZ01000149.1 GCA_900319595.1 uncultured Bacteroidales bacterium
GTAGCAATAAATTACCTTACGCTTTTGATTGTAATTTCACAAGCAGGGAAGATTGTAACATTCTTTTTATTCTGGTCTTCTAACTGCTTTTGCAATTCTTTTTTGGAAGAACCTCGAACAAACATACGCTCTTCCTGTATATTCTTCATTACCAGATAATTCTTTATAGCAGAGGCTCTTTTTCGTGATTCTATATTGTCGCTATTTAGGTTCAAGCCGTCCGTTTGTATCCTTCCAATAATTTCAACTTTCATATGAGGATATTCGTTTAGGATTTTTGCCACTTCGTCTAATATAGTATAGGATTCTTTCATAACAGAAACAGAATCGTTATCGTCAGTTTCGAAATACAATTCTCCATTAAGTTTCAATATAGAACCAACCTTTATTTCTGTTAGCCTTGCTGTCAAAACACTATCCTTTTTACCAATTCTATCTTCGTAAGAGACAGTGTGTTTGTAGTTAAAATAGCCCGGTTTAGTGATGCTAATATTGTATGTATGTTGAGGTAACAATTTTATTTTGGTACTACCAACATCTGTTAGGTTTATAATTTCTAAATCTGTTTGAGCATCGCGTACAACCACGTTTGCAGTTGTCCGTTGTTTGGCAATAGAATCTACTATTTGCAAATACAATGGAGTATGTTCAGTATAAACTTCCGCTCTTATAGTATGACCTAAACCACCATCGGTCAAATTGTCTAAAACAATAATATAACTATCGCCTTGTTTAGCATCAATATAGCGACCATAACCTTCGGTAGATTCTTTGGTGATATTAGCCATCATTCCCTTTAAAGATAATCCAGTTTTACCCTTCTTATCGCTATTAGACAAAGACATAATACTTCTTATAGGTTTTACACGATTTTTCTCAACCCTATTGCAAAAATATTTGTCAGTATATTTATATACAAGAAAGTCATAATCATCGGTTTCACTCTTTGGCGTAATATCTATTATCAATTTACCATCATAAGGGCAGTCAATCTTGTACCAAACAGTGTTATGTTCGCCGTCAAATACGTTTTTTGTTTGTGCATCTCTACGAATCTCATTTACATAACCGAATCCTTGCAAAGGTTCAGTAGGTCCAAAAGCAGAATCTAACGGAAGATTTACTGCAAAAAAGCAATCCGAAGAGCGATCAGGTAAAGGCAACTCGTAAGGTTTCTCTACAACTGCTGGTTGTTTTGGTTTTGACTTTTTCTTTTTAATAGTCTGTGCCGACACGCCCGAAAAAGATATACACAACACAAAAATCAAAAAAAGTATTCGCTTCATAGTTGTTGTTTGTTTTAGTAAATTTTCTGCAAAATTAAGTAAAAATTTGAATACAACATTTTTTTTTTACTTTTTTTTCATTTTTATTATATTTTTGGGGGAAATTCTATATAAACTCACTATCTTTGCACCTGAAATATTAGTAATAAATTAATTGTATCATATAGAAAACTAATTTTAGATTATGCAAGCAGTTACGAAAACCAATTTCAAATTTCCTAAACAAAAGAGTCTTTACGTTGGCAAGGTAAGAGATGTGTATAATATTAACGATGAGTATCTTGCTATGGTAGTTACTGACCGTATTAGTGCGTTTGATGTTGTTCTTCCTAAGGGTATTCCTTTTAAGGGGCAAATATTGAATCAGATTGCCTCAGAATTTTTAGACCTTACCTCGGATATTGTTCCTAATTGGAAGATTGCTACTCCAGACCCTATGGTTACGGTTGGTAGAAAATGTGAAGGATTCAAGGTTGAGATGATTGTACGTGGTTATTTGGCAGGTAGTGCATATAGAGCGTACAGAGATGGAGCCAAAGAGTTATGCGGCGTTCCTCTTCCTCAAGGTATGAAAGAGAATGACAAATTCCCAGAGCCTATTATCACTCCTACAACTAAGGCTGACGCAGGACACGACGAAAACATTTCAAAAGCAGAAATCATCAAGCAGGGTCTGGTAAGTAAAGAGGATTATGAGCAAATTGAGAATTATGCTTTACAACTTTTTAAACGTGGGAGTGAGATTGCTTTGAAACATGGTTTGATTCTTGTGGATACTAAATATGAGTTTGGCAAAGCAAACGGTAAGATTTATTTGATTGATGAGATTCACACGCCCGATTCTTCTCGTTATTTTTATTTAGAAGGCTATGAAGAAAGACAGCAAAAAGGCGAAAAGCAAAGACAATTGAGTAAAGAGTTTGTTAGAGAATGGCTTATGGATAATGATTTTCAGGGAAAGCAAGGACAACAAGTGCCAGAGATGACAGACGAAATTATAGAGGGAATCTCCGCTCGTTATATTGAATTATACGAAAACATTACAGGCAAGAAATTTATCAAAGCCGATAAACACTCAGACATTTTGCAAAGAATAGAGGAAAATGTTGCAAAATGTATCAATAATTTGTAATCTCTATACATTATTTATATAATGAAAAGAATTTTTGTTTCACTTGTCTTTATTGCAACGGTATTTTGTTTTGCTAGTTGCAATAAAGATAAGGTTTATCAACAACGGCACGAATTTGATTCTTATACCTGGGAGCGTTTGACGGACGAAAAAACGATTACTTTCTCGGATATAATGATTGAGGACACTAATGCTGTTTATGATGTGTGGGTTACCCTCCGTCATACGCCATATATCAATGAGAATAAGGTAAAATTTCTATTGAAAATTACAACGCCAGAAGGAATTACAAGAGAATCAACCCATACGGTTAAACTAAAAGACCGTTATAATGAAAAATGGATTGGTGACGCAGCAGGAGATTTGATTGACGTGGAAGAAAGGTGTCGTTCTTTTGTAGAATTTCCTATCAAAGGCTCATATACAATTACTCTTACCAATATGGGTACTTACACAAAGACTGTCGGTATTATGGATATGGGGATAAAAATTATCAAATCCAATTTAGACGGCTATAATAATGCTAAATAATCCGTACGATATACTTGAAAATAATCCTTTTAAGGAGCATATTCTGCCAATACTTGCAACCTTGCCGACAACTCCGGGGGTTTATCAATATTTTAATAAAAAAGGTGAAGTCATTTACGTAGGCAAGGCAAGGAATCTCAAAAGTAGGGTATTGTCTTACTTTCGCAATGATTCGCCACGTAGTTTAAAGACGCAATTATTAGTACGCAAGATAGCCGATATTCACTTTGTCCATGTGCAGAGTGAGACGGAGGCGTTGTTGATGGAAAATAATTTGATAAAGCGTTACAAACCACGATACAATATACTACTCAAAGACGACAAGACTTACCCATGGATACGGATTACTAATGAGCAGTTCCCAAGAATATTTTCTACAAGACACATTGTACATGATGGTTCTTTGTATTTCGGACCTTATCCATCGGCACGTATGCTTAAAGAATTTATGTCTTTAATTCGTCAGGTATTTACTTATCGCACCTGTTCATTAGCACTAACAGAGGAGTCTATTGCAAAGAACAAATTTCGTCCTTGTCTAAATGCTCAAATAGGATTATGTGAGGCTCCTTGCATTGGAGAGCAGACAAGAATAGAATACAATAAGGATATTTCAGGTATTAAACAAATTATCAAAGGTTCTTTTTCTACTTACCTGAAAGAGCTGAAAGACAAGATGATGCAATACGCCCAGGAGCAGAAATTTGAAAAAGCACAACAGATTAAGGAACGTATTACACTTTTGGAGAATTATAGTGCAAAGACTGCTATCATTAGTGCGTATTCTCATGATATGGAGGTGTATTCTTGCGTAGAGGACGAAGACACCGTATATATCAATATGACTAAGGTTGTAGAGGGCAAAATAAATATGAGTTTCTCTACAGAGGTTGTAAAAAAACTTGATTTGACAACAGGAGAGATTCTATCAAGTGCAATAACTCAGAATCGTATGCGTATGAATTGGACTTCAAAAGAGATAATCGTTCAAGAGAAGTTGGACTTGCCCGAAGAGTACGTACAGCAAACTATACCAATATCTGGTGATAAGAGAAAATTGTTAGAGTTTTCTTTACACAATGTGCAAGTCTATAAAACGCAAAGACAAAATAAACAAAAGATTTTAGACCCTGGTCGTTGGGCTAATAAAGTTGTCTTTCAGATGCAGAAAGATTTGCAATTAGATAGACCTCCGCATCATATAGAATGTTTTGATAATTCAAATATTCAAGGCAATCAACCAGTGGCTTCTTGTGTTGTATTCAGGGAAGGCAAACCTAGTAAAAAAGAGTATAGACATTTTAATGTAAAGACAGTTGTTGGACCCGACGATTTTGCATCTATGCGAGAGATTGTTTATCGCCGTTATTCAAGGTTAGTAGAGGAGGGGAGGGATTTGCCAGATTTGATAGTGATTGATGGAGGTAAGGGACAATTATCAAGTGCGGTGGAAGCGTTACGAGAAGCCGATGTGTTAGATAAAGTAATCGTTGTAGGCTTAGCAAAAAAGCTTGAAGAGATTTATTTCCCCAATGACCCGAATCCTCTATGTTTGGACTTGCGTTCTCATACCATTCAAATTATTCAACATATCAGGGACGAGGCTCATAGATTCGGGATAACCTTTCATAGAAACAAGCGATCCAAAGCAGTATTCCGTACCGAATTAACAGACATTGATGGCATAGGTACAAAAACGGCTCAAGCGTTGTTACTAAAATTCACTTCGGTTGCACGAATCAAGACAGCGACTTTAGAATCTATTTCGTTGTGTATAGGCAAGAGCAAAGCGCTTCGAGTATATAATCACTTCCATTGAGTAATCAGCGCTCAATCTATACTTTTCGTTAAATTCTTTATAAATTTCCATTTACTGAAGAAAGTTTTCGCTATAATGCGTACAAACGTGTATACCGGGATTGCAAGAATCATTCCGATAATTCCACCAATCTCTCCCGCCATTAGTATAACGAGGAAAATTTCTAGAGGTTTTGCTTTAACGCTTTTAGAATATATTAGCGGTTGTAGTAGAACGTCGTCAATGATTTTAGTAACGGCGAAAATGGCTACATAACTCACGGCAATCATTACTAAATTAGCGTCAGGCGTTACAGCAATAGTTCCCGTCAATAGAATAATCAGCCCGATACCACCACCAATAATCACGCCGATATAAGGTAAAATCACCATAATTCCACAAATGCACGCGATGAGTATAGCATTGGAGAAATTGGCAAGAGAAAAGCCGATACTGAGTAGAGTTATCATGATTACGATTTCACAAAAGATTCCGATAAAATAGCGAGAAATCAATTTTCGTGAAGTAACGATTATATTATTTACAGCATTGAGGTATTTGTCTGGCGTAACGGAGTTAATGAATTTAGTAACGATGTGAGCGTCTTTAAGAAAGAAGAAAGTGATAAAAGAAATAATGAGAATGCTTGCAGTAATCTTTCCGACGAGTGCAAAAACGAGCGTTGCGATTTGTGGTAATTTTATGGTGTTTAGAGTATTCATCACTTGTTTTACACAAAACTCTTCGATGGTCATACTATCTGGTAGCAGGTTATAAGAAACGATAAAATCATTTACAATTTTGAGTTGCGCGGAATAAGATTTTTCGAGCGTAGTTACATCAATTGCGGCGATATTTTGAGATTGCGTTAAAATTATTGGAGCAAAGGAATAGATGATTAGAGTAATGACGGCGAGTTCTGCAGTTAAGGTTATAGCGGCGCGAGAAGTGGAAGAAGGCGTATAAGAATTTATTTTAATTTTTCCTAACAAATTCATAATAGGTTGCCCAATAATTGAGAGGATTAGAGCAACAAAAATACAGAATACAAGAAACCTGAAATACCATACACAATACACTGCGATGGTTACAGACAAAATTATACTAATAACTTTAATAACCGAATTTATACTATATTTCCCCTCCATAATTTCACTATTTACAACAGCAAATTTACAACAAATTTTTATATTTTCACAAAAAACCTCACTAATTTCATAAAAAAATTTTTTAATTACTCAAAAAACAACACTCTTTTCAGTAATCAACTAAAAATCCACACAAAAAAATTTCTTTTTTACTCAAACCACATCAAAATCCACTCAAAAGAATTTTTTAATTACTCAAAA
>ONOZ01000234.1 GCA_900319595.1 uncultured Bacteroidales bacterium
CCATATGGAGAGAAAAAAATCTACATATCAACTGCCATAGTATTTATTCTCAATTAGTTATCCACGCCAATGGCAATGTTCCTTTATGTCAAAATTTAGACATTACATTAGGGAATATTCGTAATACTCCATTAGACAAGATTTTCAATTCCATACAAACCATCAATCTACATAGTCAATATTGCAAATCGTGTAACAGCTGTTGGATTAACTATCATAGAAAATTTGACATCATACTTTTGAGAAATTTAGAGAGATTTCTGCCAAAGCAAATAATAGAAAAGTTTTATGGCAACTATAATTGGTGTAACAATAAACAATTACAATATAAGGATATTATAAAATGAATACATTGAATGCAATTATAAAAAAGTATAAACAAGTAAGAAACTTACAATATTTGAATACTGAATATCAATCAAAGTATGCCTTTATTGGAATAGGCTCTCATGCGATACAAAATCTATATCCTATAATTTCTTTTCTTAATGTATCTCTAAAATACATTGTTTGCACTTCATCTAAGAAAGCAAACATGATTTCTAAATTATATTATCCGACCATTGGCACATACGACATTGACATAGTTTTACAAGACAAAGAAGTTAAAGGTATATTTGTCTGTGTAGATAGGGAAAAACATTTTGATATTGCTTTGAAATGTTTGAAGAATAATAAACACCTATTCATTGAAAAGCCTTGCTGCCACGATATTGAACAATTAAAGATACTCATAAACGAAAGTGAAAAACATAAGAATTTGATTACCTGTGTTGGATTGCAAAAACGTTACTCTCCTTTGACTAAAAAATTATGTAAATGGTTAAAGAACGAAAATCTTATATCATATAACTATCGTTATTTGACTGGAGCATATGTTGAAGGAGATGTTCTAACAGATATTTTTTTACATCCTCTTGATTATGTTACGTTTATGTTTGGTAAAGCAAATATTTTAGGCATTGAAATCATAAAAGATAAAAGTAATAGGCAACAAACAATATTTCTGATCTTGCAACACGATAAGATCAAGGGAATATTGGAACTTTCTACATCATATTCTTGGAGTAATGCTATGGAAAAATTTAGCATAAATACCTATAACGGAATTTACGAAATGGAGAATTTTTCTAACTTAACTTTTACCTCTAAGCAACGAACATTCTGCTCTATACCTTTGGAAAAAATTTTTCGTAAGCCAACTATCACAAAAACTCTTTTCTCCTCTAATAACTTCAACCCTATAATTCAAAACAACCAAATCTATAAGCAAGGCTATTTCAATGAAATTCAACAATTTATTACTTCTATTGAACAAAACCAGAACCATTCTCGTTCTACCTTTTCTTCGTTGGAAAATACTTATATGATATTAGACACTATCCATAAATATCAGTCTTGAATTATTCTCAAAGTTATGTTCTATAAGGTAATAGTTGATTTCCATTATTTTATATTCGGAATATGTTTCTGTTGAACGTAGCCGTTTGATGTCTTACGTAAAAGTATTGTTGTATGATAATTAGTTAATAATATATATTTTGCTTGTAGTGTTACATTATATGCGGTAGCCTGTTCTACTGTTTTTTCGGTTATCTTTACCTCTGGAGCCTTGCACTCCACAAGCATAAATGGTTTTCGCATACTATCATAAATCAAAATATCATACCGCTTGTGCAGTTGCCCAACATGAATCTGTGCTTCCAAAGAAAATCGCGTCAAAGGGTAGTGAAATTCCTCTGTCAAGAGCAAAACTGTACGTTGCCTCACTTCTTCCTCGGGAGTTTTGGCTACATACTTTTTTCTTATCTTGCAGTATAGTCGCGAAGTCATATTTCACTAAAATATATTATATTAGTAGATACATATATTCATCGCTTGTCGCAATAATGCGTGTGTAACTCATAGCTATTCGTCATAGTTTTCTCCGCCTCCGCTACTATTATAATCTGAAGAAGAACCTTGTTGTTGTATCTTCTTTTTCATATTGGCTGTTTTGCCAAAATTATAGGAGAATGTCAAACGAACCGAGCGTGAATAAGGATGACGTTTTGTGAAAGAGACATATTGATCCGTATAAGCATAGCCAAAACCTCCTCTTGTGTCAAATACATCTCTAAAATTCAAAGAAATATTTGCTTGTTTATTCCAAAGAGATTTCTTTATTGCCAAATCAACATCGTAACGTGCATTGTCTCTGCCTTGAATTGTCTTTCTCGGTGCGTTGTATCTACCAGAGATTTGTAAAGAAAACTCTTTTGGTAATGTTATTGTTGTGTTAAGTTTAGCGTTGAAATTAAACGAATTAACCTCATCATATCCTAAACCTTGACCGTCTTGATAAGAGCCAAAGAAATTCATACTTAAATTTGCCTTCCACCACTCTGTAATATCCCTATCTACAATAACTTCCAGTCCATAATTAGAAGAGTGTGACAAATTGACAAAAGTCTGAGCCGTTAAAGAGTTTGTTGTATCCGTTGCCGCTGCCCATGCCCAATCAAAGCCATGAAGTTTAGCATTTTCTTCATTCCATAAAAATTGGAAACGCGTCATGCCGTTTGATACTTGACGATAATAAGCTGATGTGAATATTGTAGTATTTTTAAACATATGCGACCAACCTAATTCAAAAGCATTTGTATATTCTGGGTCTATATCCGGATTTCCAAAACGCAAATATTCTTTATTGGTGCGATCAATATTAGGCATCATCGTCCAAGGACCCGGTCTTCTTATTCGACGTGAATAAGAAATTTGAAAAGAATTCATTTGATTTAGTTGATAAGATACATGTACGGTAGGATACCAAGGGTGATAGTTTTTATCAAACTGTGTTACGTTGCCATTTAAATCTATTTTCTCGAAATCATTAGTTACAAACTCTTTTCGCAATCCTAATTGTGCCGATAATTTTTCTCCCATCTGAAATCCATAGGTTGCATATAATGCATGGATAAATTCCTCACGATCAAAGTTATAACATTCTGTGTTGTTCAAAATCTTGTCGTACGCGGTAATATAGCGAGATTTGCTTTGATTATAATTTAAATTGTATCCAAATTCCAATTTAGATGTTTCACTAAACGGATGTACATAGTGAGCATCTACAACGGCACTGTGATTGTTACTTTTTGAGGTATCACCACGAAGATAGTCTTCTATGGAATGTGAAAAATGATTGTGAGTAATTTTATCTTCTATTTCACGATTGAATTTTCCCCAATTCCAGGTACTACTAAAATAGAATAACTGCTCTTTATTGTCTTTGAAAGTTTTTTCATACGTAAGCCCTATATTATTGAACTGCCCATTATTTTTTCCATTGCTTTCAA
>ONOZ01000117.1 GCA_900319595.1 uncultured Bacteroidales bacterium
CGCTTACATGCATAATATTTGTATCTGCAGTCAAAACTATATCAAACCAATTAGGACTGTTGCCGTTTGGTATTTTCACATAGCAAGTTTCAAATTTATTAGACTGCCACAATACAGAATTATCCGCACGGACAATTACGTATGATTGAGATTCTGAATAAAAACTTGTCATATTTCCTTCGCTTAGAAATCTTTTTGTATCATCTTCTTCACGACAAGAAACTATGAACATGGAAAGTAGTAATATATATATTATAAAAATTACTTTTCTTTGCATAAATACTATATTTTCATCAAAAATAAATGGCAGGAATTATGACTTTCCCGCCATTTATATATATAATGTGTTATGCTAATTCATGAATAACTAAACCACTTCTTAACTTAGGCTCAAACCATGTAGATTTAGGTGGCATAATATTGCCTGTATCTGCTATTTCCATCAATTGATTCATAGAAACAGGATACAAAGCAAACGCAACTTTCATCTCTCCGTTATCAACTCGGCGTTTCAACTCACCAAGTCCACGAATACCCCCCACAAAATCTATACGTTTGTCTGTTCTTAAATCTTTAATTCCAAGAACTTTATCAAGAAGGTTATTGGATAAGATACTAACGTCCAAAACGCCAATAGGATCATTTGCATCATAAGTACCATTCTTTGCAGTCAAGCGATACCACTCACCATTCAAGTACATAGAATATTCGTGTAGCTTATTAGGTTTGTAGATTTCATTACCCATATTCTCAACTATGAAATTCTCCTCTATTGCTTTGATAAAATCCGCCTCACTTAAACCATTAAGGTCTTTAACTACACGGTTATAATCTATAATATGCAATTGAGAAGCAGGGAATATAACAGCCATGAAGTACATATACTCTTCATTTCCTGTATGATTAGGATTCTTTGCTTTTCTTTCCATTCCTACGTTTGCTCCTGCCGCACTACGATGATGACCATCGGCAATATACAATGCAGGTATATCCTTATCAAAGATTTCTTCCAAACGCTTAACTTGACTCGCATCATTGATTACCCAGAATTTGTGTCCAAAACCATCTTCCTTTGCAACGTAATCGTAAATAGGTTTTTCATTATTTACAACACTATTAACAATCTCGTCTATTTCCTTATTGTCTGGATAAGCAAAGAAAACAGGCTCCAAATTAGAGTTAGTAACGTCTATAATCACCTGTCTTTCGGCCTCTTTTTTCTTTAAAGTCAATTCATGTTTCTTTATCTTACCATCAACATAGTCCTCTGCGAATGCACAGCCAACAATACCATATTGTGTTCTGCCGTCCATAGTCTGGGCGTAAATATAAAGTTTAGGTTCTGTGTCTTGAACTAACCAACCCTTTGCTTTAAAATCTTCATATGTCTTAGCTGCCTGTTCAAATACCTCAGGAGCATTGCTTGGTGTGCCTTCATCCAAGTCAATTTCTGCCTTAGTGATATGAAGTAAAGAATATGGGTTACCTTTTGCCAATTCTCTTGCTTCCTCACTATTAATAACATCGTACGGTTGTGCTTGCAATTGTTCTGCAATCTCAACAGGGGGACGAAATCCCTTAAATGCTCTAACTCTTGCCATTTTGTTTTGCTTTTATTTTAATGTGTTACTGTTTATTTAAATTGTATTCTGTCAATTTTGCGTGCAAAGTTACAAATTTTTTATTTACAACAAAATAAACTACAATATTTTTTATATACAATAAACTAAAAAACTATTTATTATCTTTGCCTATAATCTTTAATTTACAAAAATTGGTAGTCATTTACAATTATTTTCGTATCTTTGCGTTTTAGTAAAATATGAAAAAATTGGATAGAAAACAGACACAATATAACAAATTTCTTGTACGTCTATTTTGTACGTTATTGCTAATAGGCACAATACTTGTCGGTTGGAGTTGCTCGACACAAAAAGACAAGTGGCAAAATAGAAAATATCACCAAATGGTTGCTCACTACAATGCTCTATGGAATGGCCAACAATCCTACAAGGAGGCAATCAAAACTATAGACAATAACTATAAAGATGATTTTACAAAAATACTTCCTATATATAAAGTTCCTGATGAGAGGACTGCTCAATCTGTCAAGGCGAATTCTACTCGTTCCATTGAAAAAGCAAGTAAGGTTATCAAAAAACATAGTATGCGTTTTAACGGAGTAGAAAAGAATCCAGAAATTGACGATGCCTACTTATTGATTGGCAAATCCTGTTTGATTAGTAGAGATTTTATCGGTGCAGAAGCGGCTTTCAAATATATAATTGCAAATTGGAAAAAAACAGAAACTATTTACGAACCAATGATTTGGCTTGCTCTTACTTATACCAAACAAAAAAAATATGCGGAAAGCGAAATTGTTTTAAAAGAAGTACTCAAAGCGATAGACAATAAAAAAGCCCCTAAAAAATTAAAGGATTTTATGTATACGGTTTGGGCAGAAAACGATATCTCGTCCGGCAAGGAAATGGCAGGAACAGAGAAACTTGACCTAAAAAAGAAAAGAATTTTTTCTAATGAACAAAGCGTTAGAATTAGTTTCATTAAAGGACAAATTTACCTAAGAAATGAAGAATATGATTTGGCGTATAAGTGTTTTCAAAAGTCGTATAATAAAGCCAAAGATTATAACATGCAATTTGTGAGCAAATTAAATCAGGCTCTTTGCTTTGAAACAGGAGATAAACGCTCAATTAAAGTCATTGAGGATTTGGAAAAAATGTTAGACAAGGAAGTAAATTTGGAGTATCAAGACCAAATCTATTATGCTATCGGTGAAATCTACTATAAAAATAAGAGTAAAGACATTGCAACTAAAAAATGGGAAGAAAGTGTATCGGCGTCAAGAAATAATACAACACAAAAAATTGCCTCTTCTATACGTGTAGCAGATGTTTATTATGATGAATTGGAAAACTACAAAAAAGCGTGTATGTATTACGACACTGCCTTAACTTTTATGGACAAAACTCATATAGATTACAAACGAATAAGCGATAGACAACGAGTTTTAAGTACCTTAGTGGAGAATCTTAATACTATAGAACGATGGGATTCTCTTATAGCTATGAGTGAAATGAGCGAAGAGGCTCTTAACGCCAAAATTGACAAATGGATTGCCGACTACAAGTTAGACCAAGAAAAACAAAAGGCTAAAGAAGAATTAGAGAAAGCTATAGCACAGCGTAACTCTCAGATAAATAGTTTTTCTGCCAATAACATGAACAACAAATCATCTTTCTACTTCTATAACCCTACAACCGTCCAAGCAGGCAAGATAGAATTTGAAAGACGTTGGGGCAAAAGACAATTAGAAGATTTTTGGCGATTAGAACAAAAGGAAGAGGTAAGTTTTCAGGACGAAGAACTTATAGCGGGAAATATAGAAGATACCTTAGCCAACACAGATTCCATTCCTAAAAAAACTAATTTATCCCCCGACCAACGCGAGTATTATACTAAAGATATACCATATACTGACGAACAAAAGCAAAAGGCTCACACTCAAACAGCAGATGCTCTTTTGGAAGCAGGATATATATTTTGGCAAGGCTTGAATAACATGCCAAAGTCTATTGAAACTTTTTTGAATTTACATAAACGATACCCAGAACATAAAAACGTTTTACCTTCTTCCTATCATTTGTATAAAGAATACGAACAATTAGGCGATTATCCATCTTCTAACTATTATAAAAATAAGATTTTGAAAGAATACCCTGAAAGCGAATTTGCTATGATGTTAGAAAACCCATCTTTTTGGGATAATAATGATGAGGCTCTGCAAAAACAAGAAAATCTATATGCTAGGGCTTACGGCTATTATGCAAATAAAGAGTTTCAAAGTGCGATAAATTACTCTCAAGCAGCTATTGATAGTATAAAAACCGGACCTTATATTCCAAGATTGAAATACGTGTCTGCCCTTTCCAAAGGAAAACTATACGGAGTGGATTCTTTGGCAGATAATTTGAATATGATAGTGTTTAACTATCCTACAAGTGATGTTGCCCCAATAATAGAACGACAACTTCAATATCTTTCTGACAATTACAATTTGAAAGATTTTGATATAAAATATGATAAGGAACGCGAAGAGGCTACAAAGGGCACAAATACTATAAGCGAAGCCGATAGTATCTTATCTGCAATATCTGATAGTGTTAATCAAAACATAGTTGATAGGGATGATATTTTGGATGCTGAAAGTTTGGTATATAAGTATAAGGACGGCATGCACTATTTCGTACTTCTAGCAGACGACTCAAAATTTGATGCCGACTTCTTAGTAAATTATATTAACGGTTTTAATAACGAAAACTTTGGAAACAACAATCTTTCCGTTACCGCTAATCTTTTCACCTCTACTTATCAAATTATAAATGTCAAAAAGTTTAAAAATATAGATGAAGCATTTCTCTATTATGATAGTATCAATACAGACAGCACCTTTACTACATTCAACTCCGCTTATTACAGATGTTTTATAATTAGCATGCAAAACTATGCAACTTTATACTCCAAACGAAATATTGATGCCTATACAAAGTTTTTTAGAATTATGTATTTGAATAACAGGGGCATAAAAGATAAAAACAAAAATGATAATGAATAATTCAACAATAATAAAACATAATGTAAAATGAAACATCCATTTATAAAATATCTAAACAAAATAACATTTTTCTCTATAGGGGTTTGTTTTTTAGTAATGCTACTATGGATAACTCCATTAAGAGAATATTTACGCTTAGCACCATATTACATAGGTATGTATTACATTGTTACACTTCTATTTTGGGCATTTTTATATTATGTGCCAAGTCAAGGAAAAATGAAGTTTGAACAATGCTATATGATAAGCAGGACTGCAAAATTGATAATCTATGCTTTAATTTTTATAATTATTTTATTGCTTGGTTTAGAAAAAAATATTAAATTTGCATTTGCATATTTGGGACTATATTTAGTGTATGCTATTTTCGATACCATAACAACTATGCAATTAGTAAAGCAGAATAAACAAAATAAGGAATAAATGCCATGATAAAAAAAATAAATAAATTAGCTATTATGTTGATGATTACCACACTTGGAGTGGTAATGTATTCGTGTGAGAAAGATTTTTCTGAACAAGATAATGACCTTTTGGCTGGCAAGTGGCGAAATTTCAAAACCCTATCACTTCAAACCGATAAAGATATAGATCTTATGGCATATACAGAATATGCTCCTTATAGTTTTGACCCAGACAAGAGATATTTCAAATCAGTAACGTATGAATATGATGGTACTCTGGAAATTCCATATTTGAGAACTACAAGAATAGGGCATTACACCTTGCAAGGAGATTCTTTACTTATAAAAGATTATAAACTAAAAACAACTAAATATAAAATTTTGGCAATAGAAAATGATATGTTGTATCGTCAAAACGAAAAAGGCGAAATTGATACATTCGTTAGATATGACGGTTCGGCTGAAGTAGGAAAAAATATTCAAGATGTTTATTATAAATAATATAAGTTATGGATAAAAATCAAATAAAAGAAGTAATTGCAAAACGTGCTGCCTTAGAATTGAAAGATGGTGACGTTGTAAATCTTGGCATTGGTATTCCAGGAATGATTCCTAACTATTTAAAACCAGGAGTAAAGGTTTTGTTGCAAGCAGAAAACGGTATGGTTGGTATGGGAGCAGCACCAGAGCAAGGTAAAGAGGACGGCGAATGGATAAATGCAGGTGGTCAATACATAACTCCAATAGAGGGAGCAGCAACCTTTGATTCTGCTACATCGTTTGCTATCATTAGAGGCGGACATGTTGATGCAAGTATATTAGGAGCATTGCAAGTTGCAGAGAATGGAGATTTGGCTAACTGGATGATACCTGGCAAAAAAGTTCCTGGTATGGGTGGTGCAATGGATTTGCTTGAAGGTGCTAAGAAAATAATTTTGACAATGGAGCATACAGCAAAAGGTAGTCCAAAGATATTGAAAAAATGCACACTTCCACTAACTGCCGCTGGTAAAGTCAATTTGATTATAACGGAAATGGGAGTTATGGAAATAACAAAAGAGGGTATCGTATTAAAGGAGATAAATCCAGAATTTTCAATTGAAGACGTTCAAGCCGCAACAGAAGCGAAACTTATTATCGCAGAGGACTTAAAACCAATGCAGCAATAAAATATACTAATCACGGAGATAAATTTATTATTATGCGATAAGAAAAAATTTTTTTTCGTGATTATTCAAAGGTTGTCTAAAATAAAAAAAAATCTTACCTTGATATTAGACAACCTTATTGCATTCTATGAAAATTATAATACAATAACAACTAACAATTTCAATGTTTTCTATTATATCTAAGTTCAGTGAATAATACTTTCAAATAAATAGCGTACGCTTGGGTATGATTGTGCTAGTATTTTCGGCAAATCTTCTTTTTTTATCCACTCCAAACGTTCTATTCCCTCCTCCTTCTGTGGCACTAAGGTTTCTGAAGAATTGCAATACATACAATACCAAAACGTTTGTTTAATTTCTTTTCTGCCATGCATATAATAGGTATGGAAGGTAGAAGCTAGATACTCTTTCAATTCCAAATATTTCATTCCACACTCCTCTAAAACCTCTCTTTTTGCAGTCTGCTCTATTGTTTCTCCCTCTTCATAATGTCCTTTAGGTAAATCCCAAAAGCCGTTTCTATATATAAATAAAAAATCTCCTCTTTCGTTTCTTACAATTCCTCCTGCTGCTTTGACAAAATACAATGATGCTGTAATTTTCTTTAATATTGCATCCATATCTAAGTTGTCTATCACAACAATATAATCTTGCGTTTGTCCATCTGCAAATAAAGATGCAAAATTATAACTGCTCAGCACCTCATAGTTACAATATATTATTTGATTATCTGGTAAAAATTTATCACTAGGTAAGTTTTTTGTGATAAAAACTTTGTTATTTTTATTAAATATTGTGTAACTTTGCATATCTTAAAAGTTAATACATTAATACTATGAATAGAGACAATCAAATCAAAGCCGCTCAACATCTTTTGAGTATCCAAGCCGTCAAGTTATCACCTGAGGAGCCTTTTACTTGGGCATCGGGACGCAAATCGCCTATCTATTGTGATAATCGTTTGACTCTCTCCTATCCTAACATAAGAACGTTTATTAAGGAACAATTCGTATATTTGGTGAAGGAAATTTTTGAAAATATTGACGTCATTGCTGGCGTTGCAACGGGTGGAATTGCACAGGGAGTACTTGTTGCACAAGAATTAAACAAGCCTTACGTATATGTTCGTGCTGAGGCGAAAGACCATGGACGAAAAAATCAAATTGAAGGCGAAATACATGCTGGTCAAACTGTCGTTGTTATAGAGGATTTGGTTAGTACAGGCAAAAGTTCATTACTTGCAGTTGATGCTTTGAGAAATGCAGGTTGTGATGTCAAAGGAATGGCAGCCATATTTACTTATGAGCTGGAAGTTGCAAAGAAAAATTTTGAAGAAAAGCAAGTTCTTTTGAAAACAATCACCAACTATTCTACTTTAATTGAGACTGCAATACAAGAAAATTACGTATCTGAGGAAAATCTTATCTCATTGAAACAATGGAGGGAAAATCCTGAAAAATGGAGTGATGATAGAATGTAATAAATTAAGAATATGAAACAGATAAAATCAAAAACAATAGATTTGAATCGTAGTGCTGAAGAAGTTTTTTATGCACTTAGCGATTTTACTCACCTTGGCACTATACCAAATGATAAAATAAAGGATTTTAAATGTACGTATGACACCTGTTCTTTTAACGTTAATGGAATGGCAGACGTAGAACTTGTTATAAAAGAAAGAAAACCTTTTGAATACATTACGATAGGTAGTGGCAAAGAAGTGATGGGAGGTTTCAGCTTTCTTATCAATCTATTGTTTGAAAAAACGGGGGATAGAACTTGTAGCCTTACAGCAGAAGCTAATATTGAAGGCAACACCGTTATGCTAATGATGATAAAAAAACAACTACAAAACGGATTGGATTCTCTAATGGACGGCATTGAAAAAGCTATCAATAATCAAGCAATATGAAAAAAAACAGCACTCTTTTAATCTTAATATTTTTCTCTTTCTCCTTGTTTTGTCAAGAGAAAAGTTTGTTGGATTACGATGAGTGCAAAGAGGACATAAGTAGGAGTTTGCAAAAGAAGTATGAGAAAGCGGTAAGTTATTTCAATAATAGGAAATATTCGCAAGCCTCGTCTTTATTGCAAGAAATAATAAAGGAAAACGAAAACTTTGCCTCTTCATATTTTCTTATGGGCATGATTGGAGTGGTTAGAGATAATGCTGCTGTGATTACAAAATATTTTCCTTTGGTCAGGGAGAATTGTCCAGAGTTTTCGCACCCTTATCTATACTATTACTTAGGTGTAATTGATTATACAGAAGAACATTATGCTGATGCCTCAAAAAATTTTGAACATTTCTTAACCCTTACCGACCAAAACAACTTTTATGATTCATTGCAGCAAATTGCAATAAATTATATTGATTGGAGCGATTTTCTTAAGAGTACTATGTCAAATCAAGTAGAATTCAATCCTCAAAAAATATCATTCCTTGCAAAAAATAAGAATTATTATGAACCTTTTATCACTTGGGATACAAACGAAGTATGGTTTATAAGAGAGGAAGTTACACGAGATACTAATTATGATTCATTTACTTCTGAAATATCTACATCAACTTCTCGTTATTTGCAAAAAAGTATTTTAGATTCTACTGGTTTTTACGATAAAGGCTTTATTTGTGAAGATCCTTTCAACAATCAATTCCCGTTGTCTGGTGTTTCCATAACCGCGGACAATAATTATATATTCTACTCCGTAAAAAACAATAACAAAAATAATGAAAGTTGGGACATATATTACTGCGAAAGAATTGACGAACATTATTCTAATGCCAAACCGCTAAATATAAATACCAATGATGCCGATGAATTTTCTCCATCTATTAGTGCAGATGGTAATAATTTGTATTTTGTTAGCAATCGAAATGGCGGCAAAGGAGGGTACGATATTTGGTTTTCTAAACGCACAGGGAAAGACACGTGGAGTGAACCTGAAAACTTGGGACGCAATGTAAATACTTTCGGAAACGAAACGTATCCTTTTATTGCAGCAGATAATTCACATCTTTATTTTCTCTCCAACGGCAGAAAGACACTTGGTGGAAATGATATATTTGTTTATGATACACAAAAAGAGATGCCTGCTCAAAATATAGGTTATCCTATAAATACTGAGGGTAACGAACATGCTATGGGTATATGCTTGGACGGCAAAACTGCTTATTCTGTATTTAAAAATACGGATAACAAATTTAAAGAGATAAATCTTTTTACATTAGACAAGAAATACTGTGCCGAGGAACGTGTATTAGTTAATGGAAACATACAAAAATCTCTTGATGGCGATATTACGTTAAATCTTGTCTCAATGGACGGCAGCAACAAAACATCATATCATATTAGTAATGAGCATCTTAACTTTGCTTTCATCATTCAAAAAAATAAAGATTACATTTGCCAACTGAATCAAAAAGGCTATATGTTTTATGTTGCAAAAGTAAATGATAAAACAAAGAATATCTCTATGATTCAAAAACCTTTGGAATCGGGAAGTAGTATAGAATTGAACTGTATTGCTTTTGATGAAAGTGGCATAAACTTTGATGATATTAGCCAGAATATCTTAGATAGTTTTGTTGCATTTTTGAAATCATATGCAAGATTGCGTATCCATATTACATCAAATCAAAAAATGAATAATGCTCTAAAAAACTATCTTATCAAAAGTGGCGTTAGAGAAGATAGAATATCATTTAATGAACAATTAACAACTAAAATTATATATACGATAAAATAAATAAAAACGTTATAAGAATATGAAAAAAATGTTATATATCGCAGTGGGCAGTTTATTCCTTATTTTCAATAATTGGAATGGAAAGTTAAACGCACAAGATTATTTGCCGAAAGGTAGAGTTGTCACACTAGAAGAGCAAGAACCCGAAACGGATAGTAAGATTCTTCAAGCCGTTAGTGAATGGCAGGATTTGAAATTCGGATTCTTTATGCATTGGGGCATATATGCTCAAGCGGGCGTAGTGGAAAGTTGGTCTGTCTGTAACGAAGAATGGATTGACAGAGGAGGCAAGCCATACGAGGAATACAAAAATTGGTATTTTGATTTGAATAAGGAGTTTAATCCTACGCAGTTCAATCCTAACAAGTGGGCAAATGTGGCTAAGAAAGCGGGAATGAAATATGTTGTTTTCACTACTAAACATCATGATGGATTCTGTATGTATGATACAAAATATACGAACTACAAAATTACAGACGAATCCTCTCCTTTTGGAAAAAATGATGGTAGAGATATAACAAATGAAATTGTGAATGCGTTTAGAGCTCAGGATTTCAAGATAGGCTTGTATTTTTCCAAGGCAGATTGGCACAATACCGATTATTGGAGTCCTTTATGGGCAACTCCTGATCGTAATGTAAATTATAACATAGAAAAACACAAAGATATGTGGCAACGCTTTTGTGATTTTACTACCAAACAAATAAAAGAAATCACTCACAACTATGGAAAGATAGATATTCTTTGGTTAGATGGTGGTTGGATTCGTCCATCTTGGAGTGTTAAGGCAGGTAGCGAAGAAGAAACTTGGCTTGGTGCGTATAAACGTGTACAAGATATAGATATGCCTAAGATTGCAAAAATTGCAAGAGAAAAAAATCCATCTATGATTATTGTTGATAGAAGTGTCGGTGGTAAATACGAAAACTATCGCACGCCAGAAAAGGCTATTCCCGATGAACCTTTAGATTATCCTTGGGAAACGTGCATGACGCTGGGGGATTCGTGGTCATATGTTCCAAATGATAATTACAAAAGTACAAATACACTTATCCACATGTTAGTAGATGTTGTATGCAAAGGGGGCAATTTCTTATTAAATATAGGACCTGACGCACAAGGGAATTTACCTAAAGCAACAATTTCACGTATGGATAGTATTGGAGCATGGATACAAACTAATGGAAAAGCAATTTACAACACCCGTCCTATTGCTCCATATAAACAAGACGGTATTTGTTACACTCAAAGCAAAGATGGACACATTTATGCCATTATTATGATTAACGATACAACCGCTTTACGTAATAGTTACGATATTCCTCAATTCAAAAATTTGAAAAAAGGTAATAAAAACATTCTAGGTAGCAAGCAAAAAGCAAAATTGGATATAACACAAGGTAAAAATACTCTTGTTTTAAATAATACATTTATCAAACGTAACAAAGAACAAAATGCTATTGTAATTGAATTATAATCATTAACAATATGAAAATTTTGAGACGTTGTTTTTGTAACATTTTATACACAATTTACGTACAAAGCAACGAGTCTGAATTGTTTTATATGGATTTTTATGGCGGAATTACCTTCACTTATTACCGATTTGGGTGTGATCGTCATACTCGGATCGTTGTTTGCAATACTTTGCAAGTGGCTTAGACAGCCCATTGTACTTGGCTATATAGTGGCAGGTTTTATTGCAGGACCACATTTCTCCTTGTTTCAAACTGTGCAACCTGAAAACATCTCTACTTGGGCAGATATTGGGGTCATTTTCTTACTATTTGGCATGGGATTGGAGTTTTCATTCAAAAAACTCTTTATCATTGGCAAAATTGGAGGGAAGGCAATAGGTTTTGTGATAATCGCATTAGGTATTACTGGGTTTGCTGTTGGTAGATTGATTGGTTGGCAACCTGCAGATGCTGTTCTTTTGGGTAGTATGCTAGTTATGTCTTCTACGGCTATGATTGTAAAATCTCTTATCGATATGGGTTATGGCAAAGATAGATTTGCACAAATTGTGTTTGGAATATTGATTTTTGATGACTTGTTTGCAATTTTAGTTATGGTGATACTATCTACATTTGCTGCCTCTACGCAATTTTCTGGCGGAGAATTTATGATGGTATTAGTAAGACTAATATTTTTTATTGTAATTTGGATAGTTGTAGGCATCTTCTTAATTCCTACATTTCTAAAAAAAACAAAACAACATTTAAATGATGAAATTCTATTACTAGTTGCAATTGGATTATGCTTGGCGATGGTGATACTGTCCGTGAAAGTGGGTTTTTCTTCTGCGTTAGGAGCGTTTGTGATGGGTAGTATTCTAGCAGAAACTCTTGATCAAGAACGAATAAGTAAGGTGGTTGCCCCCCTAAAAGATTTCTTTGGTATGATATTTTTCGTATCGGTAGGCATGATGGTTGATACCAAAATACTTATGGATAATATTGGCACAATCATTATTATATCTTTAATCCCAATAGTAGGAAAAACTATATTTTATATTATAGGTATCAAATTAGCAGGAGAAACATTGGAAACAAGTATGCGTGCAGCTTTTTCTATGTCGCAAATGGGCGAGTTCTCTTTTATTGTTGCCGGAACTGGTATTGCCTTGAAATTGATTTCGCCAGAAGTTTATCCGATAGCAATAGCAGTTAGTGTTTTGACTACATTTATTACTCCGTATAGCATACGTTTGGGAGAGCC
>ONOZ01000110.1 GCA_900319595.1 uncultured Bacteroidales bacterium
GTAGTTACAAAACTATTTTTGCTTTCTTTTAGGGATAATTTTATCATTTTTTCAATTTATTTTTTATTCTACAACTTCTATTTTCAATTTAAAAACTCTAATTTTTAAGTATTCACTTATTATTTTTTTAATCACGCTAAAAAATAAAATTTTCTCCGTAAAAAATTCAATAATCACGCTGATTATTCCACTTTTTCCTAAATCATTGTTTTTCAGCACGATTTTTCATTTTGCAAAGGTACAAAAAATTTTTGAAATAAACAAAATTGAGTTGTAAAATTTTAAAACTCATTTTCATTTTGTACCATATAAAACTTATAATATGCTTTTTCCAATGCATTATAGAACATCTCGCCGATATATTTTGCTCCTCTATCGTTGAAATGTATGAAGTCTGTATTGGCAAGAGGTTTATCTCTTAGTACCCAAGACGGCATAGAATTTATTCCTCCCATTGCCTCAAACAGATTCCAAAAAGCAATGCCACATTCTTTGGCAACTTTTTGTTGGGCAGAGATAATCATTGGAATATTTGGGTTGGTTTCATAACCGCTTCCTTTTTTGCGACTGCGGTCAGAGATACCTATCATAACAATTGCAGCATTGGGATTAGTCTTTTGCAAAAAACGAATCTGCTTACGTAACAAAACTTCATAATAATGATAACTTGTCATAACGGTATCTTCTTCCTGTGGTACGGCATTGACTCCGAATTGGAACAATATAAGTTTGACATTTAGTTTTTCGCTCATCATAGACAAAAAGGCCGAGTCGTTTTTATTGAAATCACCTCCAGAAGAGCCACGAAGCGATATATTATCTACAAATACACCACTATTTGAACTTAAATCCAAAGAATACAAAACGGGACGCCCCATTGTTTTTAAAGTTATAGTTTTTATAGGTGTATTTGTGCTAAAAATAAAGTCTTTTATAGATGTATTTGCCGTGATATTACATTTTTTTGTAATACTATCATTGATAGTTATTGTAATTGAAGATGAATTTTCTTCGCTACCACAATATAAAGTGAGTGTATCGGTAATGGGTTTGATAAATTTTAGTTTAATATATTGATTATCAGTAGTTGGTTGGCAGGCGTGTTGCATTAGTCCATAATTATGAAAATCCGTTCTTTTATTATCAATTATGGAAAAGAAATTCCAGTCGTCAGAATATGTATATTCAACATTTTTTATAGTAGCAAGTGAATGTAGAGGTATTTGTCCTTGACCTGTGCCACCAAAAGTTGTTTGCAAGCGAGTGCGAATATAAGATGTTATTCTATCTCCCTCAATTTGTGAATCGCCATAATGCACAATTCTTACCTTTTCGCCATTGGAAACATCATTATTCAATGCCATAAAAAACTTATCAAGATAATTTGGATTATTTTCCGGCAATTCTATCTCACATACATTATCGGCATTGGTTTTTACTTCTTTTATTTCTATCTTGTTCTCTACCACGTCTTCTATATTGGTGATAAGATTGTCAATATCAGCATATTGTGGTTGTTCATTAAGGAAAATTTCTTTAATGGTAGGAAAATTTAGAGTTAAACTTCCTATTTTGATACCGTTATTTGGAAAAACTAATGCAATTGCACCTAAAATTAAAAGAACCGCACTTAACGTTAGTATAACATGAGATGTTTTCATAATGTAAAAAGTAGTAAATAGGATATGGTTGCGATATAATTTATTACTTTATCTTTAATTTTTGTCCAGGTCTTATTTTGCGTGCCGTTTGTTGATTAAGACCATTGGCTTTTAATATTTGATTTTCGGAAACTTTGTATTTAATAGCAATTTTTGAGATAGTTTCTCCTGCTTTTACAGTATGAGTTATGGTAGAAGTGTTTATATTTTTTTTGTTTTTATGATTACTATATTGTTGAGTAGCAACACTTTTTTCGTTAGTTTTAGGAGTGATTTTTTCTACTTGATTGTTTTCGTTTTCTGCCGATGTAATGGCTTCCTGTACGATACTTTCTTTTTCTTGTGTATCTTGTGGAATATATTTTTTCTTTTCAACGGCAACTCTTTGTTTTATATTCAAAATAGTTCCTTTACGCAGACGACTTGTTTTAATTTTTTTGTTCCAACTTCTTAAATCGCTTACACTAACTCCATATCTTTTTGCAATAGATGACCAAGAATCGTTTGTTCTACACTTGTGAGTAAAAGTTTTAGTAACATATACGGTTTGAGTTGTGCCATCATCGGATTGAATTGTTTCTAAACTACCACCTTGTGTCAAGTTGTAGGGATTATATCGGCCTTTATCTGTTTTAGATATGGAATCTTCCAATTCTATAAACCTTTCTACCTCGCTAAATGGCAATCTTAACGCATAAGTACCTAAACTGCCGGGAATATATGACATTTTGTATTGAGGGTTCATACTTTCAAGTTGCTCAACTGATATTCCCATAACTTTTTCTATCTGACCAAAATAAATATCTTTGGACACAATTACCGTATCATTGATTAAATCCAAAGGACGTGAGAGTTCTTGCGGATATATCCTGTGTTTGTCAGCATAGTTCATGGCATAAGTTGCAGCAATGAACGCAGGGACATAATTTCTTGTCTCTTTTGGCAAAAAAGAATATATGTCCCAAAAATCTTTCTTGCCAGAGCGTTTCATTGCTTTATTTACATTGCCCGGACCACAATTATAAGCAGCTAAGACTAACGACCAATCGTGATAAATAGAATACAAATCTTTCAAATACTTAGCAGCAGCAACGGTAGATTTGATAACATCTTGTCTATCATCTATAATACTATTCACTTTCAAATCATAAATTCTACCCGTTGAGTACATAAATTGCCAAAGTCCTGTAGCACCCGCTTTAGATACGGCTTTAGGGTTGAATGCAGACTCAATAACTACTAAATACTTTAATTCGCTTGGCACACCATAGGAATCCAAAATATTTTCAAATATAGGAAAATAATACTTACTCAACCCTAACATAACCCCAACCCTATCGCCAATACGGTCAATGTAATAAACAATATGGTTTTTTACAATAGAATTATAAACTAACGGAACGGGTGAAGGTAATTGCTTTAAACGTCTTTGATATTCCTCATCGCTTGTTTCTTTTGCTAAATGATTGCCATAAGTTGTGCCGGAGTAAGAACGATGATGTAATTTTTCATTGGTTTTTATGTAATATGATTGGAGCAATGTATTATAATTTCTCTCAAAGTTAGAATATACTTCACTTTCATCACTTTGTGCCAAAACATTACCTACACAAAAGAAAACAATAAGAGATAAAACTATGTATTTATATTGTGTCATATTATATTTTCGTATTATAAAAGTAAGCCCGTTTCAATAGGGCATAATTTGAAAATGTAAAATTACAAAAATTTTTTGATATACTAATACATTATGTCAAAAAAGTTATGTATTTAATTCTTCTGCTATTTTCTTTGCTATATTTATACCATCTATTGCCGAAGAGGTTATTCCTCCAGCATAGCCTGCTCCTTCGCCACAAGGATATAAGTTTTTTAATTGTGTGTGTTGCAAAGTTTCTCTATCTCTTGGTATTCTTACAGGCGAAGAAGTCCTACTTTCCAATCCTATAATATTTGCCTCACGTGTAATAAAGCCTTTCATTTTGCGGTTGAAATTTTCAAAGCCAATTTTCAGTCCTTCTACAACAAACTTAGGCAACCTTTCTTTCATATCCATACTTACCAGTCCCGGTTTGTAGGAGCTATTTGCTAATTTGGAAGAGATTTTGTTTTTTAGAAAATCATCTAATCGCTCGGCAGGGCAGATACGTTTGTCAAAATACATCTTTTCTTCCCATTTTTGTTGGAATTTCAATAAAGATAAAGCCCCGTACTGAGCAAACTCCTTTGCATCTTCTTCTTTTACACTAACCACTATGGCACTATTTGCAAATTTCCCGCTACGCAAAGAATTTGACATACCATTTACTACCATAATGTTCTCTTTATCTGGTGTTGGAACTACAACTCCACCCGGACACATACAAAAAGAAAAAACGCCTCTATCGTTATATTTTGCAGTCAAAGAGTATTCAGCCGATGGTAGTAGAGGGGAATAATCTTTTGCATGGTATTGAATCTCGTTTATCAATTCTTGGGGATGTTCAACTCTAACACCCATAGCAAAAGGTTTGGCTTCAATTTGCCAATTATTATCATAGAAAAGTTGATATATATCTTTTGCTGAATGACCTGTTGCCAAAATAACTTTGTTTGCCAAAATCTCTTCTCCTTTGGACGTTATAACTCCGATTACATTGTTATCTTTTACAATAAAATTGATAACTTTGGTATCAAATATATATTCGCCTCCACTTTTTATGATTTGCTCCCTAATATTTTTGACAATGCGACTTAAATCATCTGTTCCAATGTGTGGGTGCGATTGATAAAGTATTTCTTTTTTTGCTCCAAAATGTACTAGTAGTCTTAAGACTTCCTCTACATTCCCCTTTTTGTTACTACGAGTATATAATTTGCCATCAGAAAATGTGCCTGCTCCACCTTCCCCAAAGCAAAAATTACTATCTTCATCGATAGGCTCATTACGAACAATCTTGGCTATATCCTTTTTGCGTTTTTCAACCATAGAACCTCTTTCTATGACTATCGGTCGCAATCCTTTTTGAATAAGTTTCAATGCAGCCATCATACCACAAGGTCCTGCTCCAATGACAATAACCTCTTTTGAATTGCTTACATCTAAAAAGGACTCAGGTTCAATGTTTTGCGAAAGGGGAGCACTATCAACTATTATTTCTAAATGATATATTGGACTTTTGCGTGCATCTAAACTTTCCTTATTTATAGTGTATGAAAGAGCATCTATACTTATACCACTTTGTTTGGATATCAATTTTTCCAATTCTGTTTTGTTGGCATAGATTTCAGGAGAGATTGTAAGATGTAGAGATTTTTGCATATTATTGAAAGATTATATTGATGTAAAACATCTGAGTTTTCATTTTTTCTATACAATCGGCATATACAGTTTTGAATTCTTTATTCAAAACATCAGTTAAACCGAAAGCACTTTTCAATTCCAATGACATTTTAAAGAAGGTAAAATAGAAATCAAAACCAACGCCGAGAGTATACATTAACTCCGTGTCGTTTATTTTGAATAAAAACTCGTCATCTGCAATTTTTTTTCGTCTAATAGAGCCTAAATCATAGTCATATCTTACTCCTCCGATAAGATAAGGGCGAAAATTGTGCCAACGCTTTGCCATAATTTTTGCTTCTATAGGAAGGTCTAAATATATTACCTCAAAATTCTCTTTGGTCGTGTGCAGAGCGTTATTTTTCTTGACAAGGAAAGAAAACCCTCTATCTGCAAATACCACATTAGGCAAAAATCTAATATGTAAAAAAGAAAACAAACGGGCATCAGCCATACCTCCTATCTGAAAACCAATTCCTGAGTGAGCATTAAACGACATAATGGAATCGTTATAAGGTAAATTTTTATTATCCTTAATGTTAGTATATAAAGTATTTGTTCCAATGTACCACCCAAACCTTATAGCACGATTATCATAGTATGGAAGATTACCAGGTGAGGTCTGAGCGTAAATATATTTGCAAAATACGCACGACATACACACCACAAAATATAAAAGTAATATAAAAATCTTTTTGTTTTCCATAAGATTACATATAAACTTAAAACTGTACCGTTTTATTGTAAAGAGATTAAGAAAAATTAGATATTTTTTTGCCACTTATGCTTAAAAAGATATTATTGTTATATTTTTTTTGTATCTTTGCAGTTTAGAAAATATGTATAAATGAAGATATATTTTTCAATTATAATATTATTTGTATTTTTTGTAGAAACGCAGGCTCAAA
>ONOZ01000250.1 GCA_900319595.1 uncultured Bacteroidales bacterium
GACCCCATGCGTGACAGGCATGTATTCTAACCAAACTGAACTACCAGACCAAAAATTCCATCTCTCTTTTACATAAAAGAAAAACCATGAAAAAGAACTTTTACTAATCTCCTTGAAGATTGCGTTTGCAAAATTACTATGTTTTTTATTTCCCACCAAATTTTTTATAAAAAATATTGTAAAAATTTTCAACTATTGTTTATAAGTATTTAATTTTTAGAAGAATATGTCTAATATATCCATATTTTTATACTCTCTAATGAAAAGAAACAAGGAAAATATTAAGTCTTAGTATAAAATATTCTATAACAGTCTAATTATCATAAGATTAAACATATAAAATTTTATTTCATTGCTAAAACTTTTGCAAAAAGATAAAATTATTGTAACTTTGAACTTTATTTCAAAAAAATAGAGAAACAATAAAATATAGAAATATTATGAAAATATTAGTGTTAAATTGTGGCAGTAGTTCAATTAAATATCAATTGATAGACATTACTGACGAGAATTCAAGTGTTTTGCTTGCCAAGGGACTTTGTGAAAGAGTAGGTTCCGAAATTGGCGAATTTACTCACAGACCTAAGGATAAGGAGAAATATTATGAAAAAATTCCAATTCCTACACATAAGGACGGTATCGCTCTTGTATTAAAGGCATTGACTGATGAAAACATTGGCGTGATAAGTTCTTTGACAGATATTGAGGCTTGTGGTCATAGAGTAGCACATGGCGGAGAGATTTTTACACAAAGTGTTTGTATTAACGAAGAAGTCAAACAGCACATCAAAAGTTTAGAACCTTTAGCCCCATTGCACACTCCAGCAAATCTCGCAGGAATAGAGGCTATGGAGAACTTATTGCCAAATGCTCCGCAAGTAGCAGTTTTTGACACGTCATTCCATCACACAATACCAAGAGAAGCTTATCTATATGGTGTTCCATTGAAATATTATGAACAATATAGAGTAAGACGTTACGGTTTTCATGGTACATCTCATAGATACGTTGCACCAAAGGCCGCAAAAATGTGCGGAATAGATATCAACAATTCAAAAATAGTATCTTGTCATTTGGGAAGTGGAGCATCATTAACAGCAGTTAAGAACGGAAAAAGTATAGATAACTCTATGGGTTTTACGACAGTGGAAGGAGTAATGATGGGTTCGCGTTGTGGAGATATAGATGCGGGAGCGTTGTTGTATATAGGCGAAAAAGAAGGCTGGGGTTACAAAGAATTGAATCGTTTTATCACAAAAGATTGCGGACTTAACGGATTAACAGAAGGTGTTACGGATATGCGAGATATAATGGCAGGAAAACGTGCTGGTAATCAGAAACTGGGCGATGCGTTTGATGTTTTTGCTTATAGAGTTAGGAAATATATCGGAGCATATGCTGCTGCAATGGGTGGAGTTGATATAATACTATTCACAGGCGGGATAGGAGAGAACGCATGGTGGCAAAGAGAAGCTATTTGTACAGGATTAGAGTTTTTAGGTGCTGAAATAGACAAAACTATCAACGAACAGACAGCAGGTAAAGATGGTATTATCTCGACAAATAATAGCAAAGTAAAGATCTTGTCAGTAACCACAGATGAAGAGTATGTGATTGCAAAAGATACGTATGATTTGTGTAAATAATGAAGTTAATCGGTAGAATTATTTTAAAGATTGGCGGTTTTCATCTTCAAAGCAATTTTAGTGAGGAGATGAAAAACGCCGTTATTATTGAAGCTCCTCATACTTCTATGTGGGATTTCGTTTTGGGGAGGGCTGGTCTATGGGCATTGGGCATACATTGTCATTTTCTTATCAAAAAGGAATTATTTTTCTTTCCACTTGGTATTATTTTGAAGGCTCTTGGTGCTATTCCTGTCAATAGAGGTAAAGATGGAAAAGGGTTTTACGATGATATCATTACGGAATTGAAAAATAAAAAGAATTTTTCTTTGATAATTACACCTGAAGGCACAAGAAAACTAACTAACAATTGGAAAAAAGGATATTATTATATTGCACAAAAGGCAGATAAACCAATCTTTATGGCTTGGATTGATTATAAATACAAAACTTGTGGTGTCAATAAAGAAAGTAAAATCATTCCGACTGGAGATTACAATAAAGATTTTATACTTGTGCAGAATTTTTATAAGAATATCAATGCTAAATACCCAGAAAGGTTTAATCTAACTTCACAAAATCAAATTGTTTAAACATAAAATAGCATTTTTACAAATAAGACCATTGAAGAATTATGGCTTGGATTACTACAAATAATATAAAAGGTGATATTTTCGGAGGAATAACAGCAGGGATTGTTGCTTTACCATTAGCATTAGCGTTTGGAATACAAGCATTTAGCGGAATCAATGACCCTTCTGCTGCATCCTTAGGAGCATTAGCAGGGTTGGTCGGAGCAACTATGTTGGGATTTTTTGCTTCTCTGTTTGGAGGGACACATTCTCAGATTTCAGGTCCTACAGGTCCGATGACAGTTGTTACGGCTTCCCTTGTAAGTGGAGCATGGGCAGTATCGGGCGGTAGTATTTCAACGGTGCTTATCTCTATGTCCCTTGCTGGTATTTTTTGCGGACTATTTCAAATACTCTTTGGTGTAATCAAGATAGGCAAATACGTTCGCTATATTCCTTATCCTGTACTTAGTGGGTTCATGAGCGGTATAGGAGTGATAATCATACTTCAGCAATTGTACCCGTTAATAGGTGCTAAATCCAACGGCTCAATGATTGATTTGATTGTTAATTATCCATCAACAATAGGCGAAAATTTTTCTTTGATTGCTTTGCTTTTGGGTTTAGGAACTATTATCATAATTCAGTTCTTCCCTCTTATCACAAAAAAAGTACCATCTACTTTAGTAGCTTTAATAATTATGACAATTATTGCCGTATTCTGCAAAGTAGATGAGACTTTGACTATCGGCACTATACCATCTGGTTTGCCAATGCCTTTCTTTGCAAAAGAGAATGTAAGCCTTGCTGGATTGGATTGGGCAGTTATATTGAAATCTTCCATAATTCCAGGTCTTACATTGGCAGGTCTAGGAAGTATTGACACTCTTTTGACCAGTGTTGTAGCAGATAATATAACTAAGACTAAACATAACAGCAACCAAGAGTTGATTGGACAAGGTGCAGGCAACTTTATAGCAAGTCTTTTCTGCGGATTACCAGGGGCAGGTGCTACGATGCGAACCGTGGTCAATGTAAAAAGTGGCGGAAGGACTCAAATAAGCGGGATGGTACATGCTCTATTCCTATTAACAGTATTATTAGGTTTAGGAAGTTTGGTAAAATATGTGCCGTTGTCTGTATTGGCGGGAATACTTATTACTGTTGGCTGGGGAATTATTGATTTCAAGGGATTCAAAGACTTATTAAAAATACCAAGAGCAGATGCCGTGGTTTTGATTGTTGTATTTTTGGTAACTGTTTTTGTGGATTTACTGACAGCCGTTGGAATAGGAATGATTATTGCGTGTATATTGTTTATGAAACGTGCAGGTGATTTGGTTGAAGGCTCATATTCTTCTGCTGAAATGACTAACTTTGATAAGGAATCTCCTTGGCAAGATGAAAGTGGCATACCAGAAAATATAAAGCATAAGATTTATATTCAACGATTGAATGGTCCTATTTTCTTTGGTTCAATTACGCGATTCCAAGAGGTGATGCATGACGTTCCTGACAATGTTAAAGTAGTCATTATCCGTATGCGTTTAGTCAATTTTATGGATCAAAGTGGTCTTTACGCAATGGAGACTGCTATTAAGGACTTACAAGCAA
Source organism: uncultured Bacteroidales bacterium (assembly GCA_900319595.1). Lineage (GTDB taxonomy): Bacteria > Bacteroidota > Bacteroidia > Bacteroidales > P3 > Scybalousia_A. Next base: position 3,812 of record ONOZ01000250.1, read on the forward strand.
GAAGCATAATGGTTCTGATGACTATTATCCAACCTCAACCGTTGTATATGCTAACTTCTATGAAACTAATACCAGAAACTATTGCAGAAAATCATACGTTCAAAACTTTTGAAGATTGTACAAAATTCTTAAAAGATTTGCAATTATAAGATTTTCCCATTTACAATAGTTGCTTCTACTTTATAGTCAAATGTTGTGTTAATTAGTGGCGACCACTTGCATTTTGACATTATGATTTCCTTCCTTACAAAAGTTTTTTCGTTAGGATTGATAATCACTAAGTCAGCAAAATAACCCTCTTTCACTTCTCCCCTATTCTTTATTTGAAATCGTTTGGCTGGATTGCTACACATTTTTTCTACAACCAAAGATAAATCCCAATTCTCTTCTTTTGCAATTTGCAACATCATAAGTAATGAAAATTGTATAGAAGGTATGCCACTCGGAGCATCAAAATAGTTTCTTTGTTTTTCTTCCAAAAGGTGTGGAGCGTGGTCTGTAGCAACTATATCTATATACCCCTCCTTTAAAGCATTGCGTAAAGCCTGCCTATCTTCATACGTCTTAATAGAAGGGTTGCATTTGATCAGTGTTCCATAGTGTTTATAATCTTCCTCGCAAAAATAAAGATGATTAGGTGATACTTCGGCAGTAATATTCTTGTCTTCTAATTTTGCATTTGACAATAACGATATTTCTCTTGCCGTTGTGATGTGTGCTATGTGGAATTGAGCGTCATATTTTTTTGCTAAATCTATCGCAAACTTAGAAGAATTATAACAAACCTGCTCATCACGTATCAAAGAATGAATGTTATATGGCAGAGGAGACAAGTTTTTGTATCTCTCTGTATTTGTATGAATTAGTTTCTCGTCCTCACAGTGAGCAACAATGATTTTTTTAGAATCTCTAAATAACTTATCTATTGCCTCTTTATTATCTACAAGCATATTCCCTGTAGAGGAACCAAGAAAAAGTTTCAAGCCTGCAAGATATTCGGATTGCAGACTCAACGCCTCGTCAATGTTATGGTTAGTAAGTCCAAAAAATAAACGAAAATTGCAAAACATTTTCTTTTTAGCAAGTTCTATTTTATCTAAAAAGGACTGTGTATTGGTAATAGCGGGAGAATTATTGGGCATATCGCAAACGGTTGTAATTCCTCCTTTAAGTGCAGCAATACTTTCGGTTTGCATATCGGCTTTCTGTTCATTGCCCGGCTCTCTAAAATGAACATGAACATCTATGATGCCTGGTAAAACAATCTTCCCCTCACAATCTATAATCCTTGCATCTTTTGGTAACATTGAAGAAATATCCTCATTAGAAACTTCTTTAATTCTGTCGTTTTCTATGAGGATATTCTGCCGTTTATTGACAACAACACCGTTTTTTAGGTATGTATACATTTAATTAAATACCTCTTCATTATTTACAATCTCAGCAATTGCCTCATCAATCAAGATTCTTCCGCAATATTCACACACTAATATTTTTTTGTGCATTTGAATATCCATTTGTCTTTGGTGAGTAACTTTATTAAAACAGCCTCCGCAAGCATCTCTATCCACTCTAACAACAGCCAAGCCGTTACGAGCGTTACTTCTTATGCGTTTGAAAGCCTGTAAATATTTTTCTCCCTTAGGTTCTTTCACAAGAGAGGCTTCCTCTTTGAGTTGAATGTTCAAAAGTTTGTCTTCCTGTTCTGAAGTTTCCTTTACAATATTTTCTAATTCAACCTTCTTGTGGTCAAGGTCGCTTTGTTTTTCTTCTAACTTTACTTTGGCTTCTTCTATTGTCTTATTATACGATTCTATTTCACTATTA
>ONOZ01000243.1 GCA_900319595.1 uncultured Bacteroidales bacterium
ATTGCACAAAAAATAGAAAAAATATTAGGCAAATGTGCATTTCCATTACTGATGCTTTTGGCAGGAATATTTTTTGTACAGAATTTTGATGTGGTTAAAGACAATTTTTTACTTTTGGGTAGTGCCGTAACCGCTTTGCTAATAGTGAGTACAACTTGTGCTTTCTTTTTATCCAAGAGTTTTAAGTTAGAAAACAAACAGCAACGTACCATTATTATAGAAGTTGGAATGCAAAATGCAGCTCAGGCAATTGCTGTTGCTTCTTCTCCATTTATATTCAACAACGGAGCAATTGCTGTACCAGCGATTATTTATGCTTTAATGATGAATGTAGTTCTTTTGATATATGTTGGCATAATTAAGTATAAATATAGGGCATAGAATAGATATTAAAAGAAAAAATTGTATCTTTGCAAAAACAATTAGTGAATTATGGAAACTCATACATTAAGTCCGTTTCAACAAAAACTATTTGACGTATTCAAAGATACAATTTCTTTTTTGGAAAAGCACAAATTAAGATATTTTGTGTGTGGCGGAACGCTGTTGGGCATAATTCGTCATAAGGGTTTTATACCTTGGGACGATGATATAGACATATATATGTATAGGGAGGACTATAACAGACTTTTTGAATTAAAAGAGGAATTGCAAAAGGAGGGTTATCGTTTCCAATCCATAGATGATGAAAATTATTATTTGTCTTTTGGAAAGATAATTGATACACATTCAACTATATGGGAAAAAGAACGTTTTGAATGCCTAACCGGAGTTTATATTGATATATTTCCAATAGATAGGTTTTCTTATGATGATAGGCAAATGGTAAAAAATCAAATCAAAGGTAGAAGACTCTTTCGCAGATACCAAACTACAATTCGTAAAACTCCTGCAAAGCAAATGTTTAAATACCTTTATCAATTTCGTTTTCCAACATTTTATATTGCTTTGAGAACCAAGTTGCTTAAAAATACAAGAGCAAAATATCTTTCATCTTTTCTAAAGTTTGAAAAAGCATTTACAGATAACAGAGGGGATAAGTGCGTAAGTCTTACTACAGCAAAAGGTTGTATATTTGCTTGTGAATGGTTTGACAATATGGAGCAGGGAGTTTTTGAGGGTATGTCAATTAAAATTCCGAAAGGCTGGCACCAATATTTGAGCTGTCTGTATGGAGATTATATGACTTTGCCACCAGAGGAGAAAAGAGTTTCGGGGCATCCAAGTGTTTATGTAAATTTGGAGGAGAGATTGTCTTTGCAAGAGGTAAAACAACGGTTGGGGATAAAGGAATAAGTATGAAAGAAGTAAAGGCAAAGAAGTTTTTAGGACAACATTTTCTAACAGATGAGAATATTGCAAAAAGGATTGTAGATTCTTTGCAGACTAAATCAAAAGTGTTGGAAATAGGTGCAGGTATGGGTGTTTTGACAAAGTATCTTATTCCCACAACTGAGGATTTTAAAATAGTAGAGATTGATAGCGAGAGTGTAGATTATCTAAATGTAAATTTTAAGCAACTGAATAGCAAAATCATAGAAGGAGATTTTCTAAAAATATCGCTTAATGAGTTATTTAATAATGAACATTTTTCTTTGATTGGCAATTTCCCCTACAATATTTCTAATTTGATATTGTTTAGAGTTTTTGAAAATAAGTTTTTGATTGATGAGGTGGTTGGTATGTTTCAAAAAGAAGTAGCAGATAGGGTAGTGGCAAAAGAGGGCAGTAAAACATACGGAATACTATCTGTACTTTTGAGTGCGTTCTATAATATGGAGTACTTGTTTACTGTATCAAATCAAGTTTTTTCTCCACCACCCAAAGTGCAAAGTGCAGTCATTCGGTTGCAACGTAACAATGTAATAGATTTGGGAGTAAAGGAAGAATATTTTGTTAGAGTTGTCAAAACAGCATTTAATCAAAGGCGAAAGATGTTGCGACAGAGTCTAAAACCTTTGCAGATGAGTTTAGAGAATGTAGAAGAGCGATTTTTGACTCTTCGCCCTGAGCAGATAAGTAAAGATGATTTTATTTTATTAACAAAACAAATTTATAATGTTTAGTATAGGACTTTTTTTAGAAGCTATATTGTTGGGACTAGCATTGGCAATGGATTGTTTTACGGTGAGTATAACTTGTGGATTGCAAAAGACGGTGAGATTGCAACGTGCTTTACTAATGGCTTTTCTGTTTGGATTGTTTCAAGGAGGTATGTTTTTGTTTGGAAGTGTAGCAGGAAGTATCTTTAAATCGGCAGTTATTACAGTAGGTCATTGGGTTGCTTTTTCATTATTATTTATTATAGGGTTAAAGATGATGATGGAGGGGCGTTCGTTTAGTATTAAGACAAAGACTTTTGATGTTAGTCAAATAAAAGTCTTACTCCTATTGAGTATTGCCACAAGTATAGATGCTCTTGTTACAGGCATAGGCTTTATTATGAATCATAATGTTGGGCAAAACTTGGCTACCTGTCTTGTTATCGGTATCATAACATTTATTCTTTCGCTTGTAGGTTGGAAAAGCGGGGAGAAAGTCCATTTTATCAAACCTCCATTTGCCCTTATGATAGGAGGAATAATTCTTATTGTAATAGGTTTGAAGAATATCATTGCTTATTATTTATAGATTGGTATTATATATA
>ONOZ01000111.1 GCA_900319595.1 uncultured Bacteroidales bacterium
ATTTTCGCCTTTTATCAAATTTATTCTTGTGCTTTTTTCTACCAAAGCTGCATTTGGATAAACGGTAACTTTTACCAATTTGCTTTTCACTTCTTTTTGTGCTTGCAAACCGCACACTATCATCAACAAACCTATTAAAATTCCTATTTTTTTCATAACGCTTGTATTTTATTTTGCAAAGATACAAAATTCTACAAAAAAATCCGTACCTTCCCCTAATATATTCTATTTTTTTTATACCTTTGCATCACAAAATGTACATATTATCAATATTTTAGGATGAAAGAACTTGTATCTATTATAGTACCCGTATATAACGGAGAGAAAACACTTAGACGTTGCATCGATTCGCTCTTAGACCAGACGTATTCACCTATAGAAATCTTATTGATAGATGATGGGAGTACAGACCTCTCGCCTCAAATTTGCGAAGAATATGCTTTGAAAGATGAAAGAGTTAGAGTTTTTCACAAACCAAACGGTGGAGAATGCTCAGCAAGAAATTATGGCTTGGATAGAGTAAATGGAAGTTGGATAACATTTTGCGACCAAGACGATTTTGTTGGACGAACCTACGTTTTTTCATTCCTTTACAGAGGCTCAATGCAGAAAGATTGCCTTTATATCACGGGCGAACGCGAAGGTTTTACAGAAAAAGACTTAAAACAAGTTAGGCATATACACTACAGTGGAGATATTACCCAAGAAATGTTAGACAAAGAGCAGAAAAATGCTGTAAATTGGGGAAAACTCTATAATAGAAAGGTAATTAACAGAATAAAATTGCGTTTTAACGAGAATGTATTCTATGGTGGGGATAAACTTTTCACAATGCAATATTTGAAAGAAATGAAAGAGGTTGCTTTTAATAGGAAATATTTCCCATACAACTACATAAACGACTTTAATCCTAAGAAATATATGCGTTCCTTTGAGCAACAGTGGGTTAATTACAGAACATTTGTAGATACATTGAAACTTACCTGGCCTGAAAATTACAATGCATCGTGGTTTTTTGTACTTTTCAAACTTTTGGTGTATAATACTCTATATGAAAACGTATCTAAACAACAGAAAATAAGAAATCTACAAAAAATTAGAGATGACAAAGACACTAAAGACATATTAGAAGAACTTATAAAGCAGGGAGGCAAAACTAAATTCTTGTGGCAATGGTTCTTAAAACGTAACTACTCTTCTGTTATACGTTTTGGCTCGCCAATAGTCAAACTTGTTTGCAAAGTTTTTGATTCCCAATCACCTATATGGCTAAAAAAACTATTAAAAAATATTGGTTAAGTTCTTTGCACTATCAATTATTTTTTTAATAGGGCCTTGATTTTATTCAATTCGTTCAATGCTGCAATAGGAGTAAGATTATCTACATCTAATTGCAATATGTTTTCCTTAATCTGTAATAATATTGGGTCGTCCAATTGAATAAAACTCGTTTGAAAAGACATCTGTGCTTGTTTTTTAGCTTCTCTCTCCTCTTGTTGTCGTTTCTTTCTGTTATTCTCTCCTTCGTCAATACCCAATTGCAAAGAATCGGAACGATTTTCCTCCAAAGATGAAAGCATATCATTAGCCGTTTTCAACACTTCGCTTGGTATTCCTGCCAATTTTGCAACATGCAGACCAAAACTTTGAGAAGAGCCTCCCTTTGCAATAGTACGCAAAAATATTATACGAGAGCCTAATTCCTTTACAGATATGTGATGATTTTTTATACGTTCAAAATGTTTTTCCATCGCAATCAATTCATGATAATGTGTTGCAAATAAAACCTTTGCACGATTCTTATTGTCATGTAGGTAAGACGCAATAGCCCAAGCAATACTAACTCCATCATAAGTAGAAGTGCCTCTACCAATTTCGTCTAATAATACAAGCGAATGTGGGGAGAGATTGTTAAGTATTGATGCCGTTTCGTTCATCTCTACCATAAATGTACTCTCACCAGATGCTATATTATCTGAAGCCCCAACGCGTGTAAAAATCTTATCCACTACTCCTATTTCAACCCTCTTTGCTGGCACATAACTACCAATTTGAGCCATAATTACTATCAATGCCGTCTGACGAAGATATGCCGACTTACCACTCATGTTTGGCCCTGTAATAATCACTATTTGCTGTGTTGTAGTATCTAAATATACATCATTGGCAATATATTCCTCACCAGCAGGTAACATCTTCTCTATAACTGGATGTCTGCCTTTTGAAATATGAAGTATATCCGATTGAAGAATTTGCGGACGCGTATAATTGTTTTCTAATGCTGTCAGTGCAAAAGATAATAAACAATCAATTTGTGCTATACTTTGTGCCGTTTTCTGCAATCTTGCGATATAAGGTTGGCACTTTGTAAGAATATCATTATACAAGGATAATTCTAACGCAGATATATTTTCCTGTGCATTGAGCATTTGAGTCTCTATCTCCTTAAGGTCTTCGGTTATATAGCGTTCACAATTCGTCAAAGTTTGTTTTCTTTGCCAATTACTCGGCACTTTATCTTTGTGTACGTTGGTAACCTCCAAATAATATCCAAAAACATTGTTAAAACCTATCTTTAAAGATGGAATACCCGTCAGTGCAGACTGTCTGTCTCTAATTTCCTCTAAGATACCTCGCGAATTGACGGTAATATTTCTATAATAATCTAATTGTTCGTTATAACCTGATTTAATACTTCCGCCTTTTGATATATTGTTTGGAGCATTCTCTGCAATGGCATCTAATATCAATCTTTTTACCTCTGCAAATTCCTCAATAGATGGTAATATATGCCTATCACTATTAAGCAAAGACAATGTCTTTTTTAATTTCGCTATATTTCTTAAGACAATTGCAAAATGGAAAAGTTCATTGGGTTGAATACGTTTGAATGATAATTTACTAATCATCCTTTCCATATCTCCAATATCTGCAAGCAGCTTTTTTATTTCTTCCCTTTGTTCATCATTATAAACAAACAATCCTACTATGGTTTGACGTTTCTCAATTTCTTCTTTGTTTTTCAAAGGCAATAACAACCAATGTTTCAATAATCTCGCTCCCATATTGCTTTGGGTACTATTGATAACATTGTAGAGTGTGGTTTTCTCTCCTCCATTGGAAAAAACAAGTTCCAAATTTCTAATGGTAAATGAATCCATCCACACATATTGAGAATTATCTATACGTGAAATATTACAAACGTGAGAAAGTTCCGTATGATTAGTATCTTTAATATAATACAACGCAGCACCAGCAGCAATTACAGCCAAGGGCATATTATCAATTCCAAAACCCTTCAAACTATTTACCCCAAAAACTTCATTAAGTGTATCATTAGCAAAATTTAGTGTAAATACCCAATCATCATATCCCTTTGTTAGTATTTTATCTTGGAGTATGGACAAATAATCTCTTTCAAATTGTCGTTGTAATACA
>ONOZ01000113.1 GCA_900319595.1 uncultured Bacteroidales bacterium
ACAAGGTAACAATAGAGGGCAAAGGTGAAATAACGATTACTAATAGTTTAGGACAGGTTGTAAAAGAAATAAAAGATAACAACTTATATAGAACACTTAATATAAAAGACTTTGAAAGAGGAGTGTATTATATTAAGGTAGGCAACACAACGCAAAAATTAGTTGTGGAATAAACGAAAACTATAATATCATATAAATTTAGTGGTGAAAAGATTGCTTCTCACCACTTTTTTGATTTATTTAGTTTTATTAAATCTTTAATACTTTTACATTTGGACTAATTCTTACTTAACTCGGCGTCCATATTCAGAGCAGCCTTTCTACCATCTCCCATTGCTAAGATAACCGTTGCACCTCCTCTAACAATATCACCTCCAGCGTAAATGCCTTTGTGTGAAGATTGCATTTGTTCATTGACAACTATTGTATTCTTTCTGCCCAATTCCAAACCTTTTATTGATTGTGGTACAATAGGATTTGGAGAAACACCAACAGCAACAACAACTTGATCAACGTCCAAAGTAACCGTTTTACCTTCCACAGCAACAGGACTTCTCCTTCCGCTTGCGTCCGGCTCACCAAGTTCCATAACTTGTAAAATCGCTTGTTTTACTGCACCTTTTTCATCTGCAATGTATTCTATTGGGTTATGCAAAGTAAGGAATTTGATACCCTCTTCTTTAGCATGCTTAACCTCTTCCAAACGAGCAGGCATTTCTGCCTCACTTCTTCTATATACTAATGTAACATCTGCACCTAAACGCTTAGCAGTACGACACGAATCCATAGCCGTATTACCTCCGCCGACCACAAGTACATTTTTTGCGTTGTTTATAGGAGTGTCTGTTGTAGGATTAGCGGCGTCCATAAGATTTACACGAGTCAAGTATTCATTTGAAGACATTATGTTAAGGGCATTTTCTCCTGGTATATTCATAAAGTTTGGTAGTCCAGCACCAGAGCCAACGAATATTCCCTTAAAGCCATCTGCCTCCAAGTCCTCAACTGTTATTGTCTTACCTACAATACAATCTGTTTGGAAATGAACACCTAATTTCTTTAAATTATCAATTTCTACATCTACTATTGCATTAGGCAAACGAAATTCAGGAATACCATATTTCAATACACCACCAATTTCATGCAGTGCCTCAAAAACATATACATCATAGCCTTTTTTTATCATATCTCCAGCAAAAGACAATCCAGAAGGACCACTTCCAACCACTGCAACTTTAATTCCTTTTGGAGTCTCCTTATTTGGTAAAGATATATTGCCACTTTCTCTTTCGTAGTCAGCAGCAAAACGCTCTAAATAGCCAATAGCAACGGGTTCTGATTTCATTTTCAAATGAATACACTGAGCCTCACATTGTTTTTCTTGCGGACAAACTCTACCACATACAGCAGGAAGAGCAGAAGTATTCTTTAAAACTTTTGCAGCAGCAAGAAACTGACCTCTTTCGATGTTTTTGATAAATGAAGGTATATTGATATTTACAGGGCAACCATCAACACAAGAAGGTTTTGCACAATCCAAACAACGTTGAGCCTCACAAAGTGCTTGCTGTTTAGTAAGACCTTGATTAACCTCCTCTAATCGAGTGTGTGAGCGGTATTGAGCATCTAATTCTGGCATAATAGCACGTTTGATTGCTGTACGCTGAGGATTTTTCATCTTTTGACGTAACTCTTTTCTCCAATCGCTGTCCCTATTTATCAATTCTTCAATAGTTTCTTCGCTAGGGGTAACGTCCATTGTGATAGTATCTTTTTGTGTTGTTTGTTTGGTAGTTTCTTCTACTGAATTAAGGTGATTTTCAAACTTTTGCATTGCCTCTTTTTCCATTTCAGAGAAAGTTCCCATACGTTTGAACATCTCGTCCCAATCTACCTCGTGTCCATCAAACTCAGGACCATCTACACATACGAATTTTGTCTTGCCACCTATAGATAAACGACACGCACCGCACATACCTGTTCCATCAACCATGATAGTATTTAATGAGACATCGGTAGGAATATTATATTTTTTTGTTAATAATGTGCAGAATTTCATCATAATGGGAGGACCAATTGCAAAGGCTTTATCAACGTGCTGAGCATTGATAAATTTCTCCATACCAACAGTTACAACTCCTTTTTCACCATAAGAACCATCGTCTGTCATTATGATAACTTCATCAGAAAATTTTCTGACTTCGTCCTCTAAAATAATAAGGTCTTTACTTCTACCTGCTAAAACACTTAAAACTTTATTTCCTGCCTCTTTTAACGCTCTAATGATAGGTAACATTGGAGCCACTCCAACACCACCACCAGCACAAAGTACTGTTCCAAAATTTTCTATATGAGTTGGATTTCCCAAAGGACCTACAACGTCTGTAATATACTCTCCTTCATTTAATTGGCAAAGTTTTGCAGAGGATACTCCGACTTTTTGAACAACAAGAGTAATAGTACCTTTTTCAATATCTGCATCTGCAATAGTCAATGGTATTCTCTCACCCTTATCTCCAATACGTAGGATAACGAAATTGCCTGCTTTTCTGCTTTTTGCAATCAAAGGAGCCTCAACTTCAAACAAGAAGACTTTTTCTGAAAACTGCTCCTTCTTTACAATTCTATTCATTTCTTTTATCGATTATTATAATTGTTTGTTATATGTTGTCGTGTTGTGTTTTTCTGCTTTATTTGGTTGCAAAATTACGAATTTTTTATTAGACTGCATCAAAAGCTCGCAATATTCTATTGATACTTTCTTTGATTTCTGATTTTGTTATAGTTAAAGGTGGTTTGATGCTAATTGCATTAGGATTAAACAAATGAGTGCCTGTAATTATTCCATGATTAAAGCAAGATATAAGAATTTTTTGCCAATCTACACCTTCATTCAGATAAATTGCATTGAAAAGCCCTATTCCTTCAATTCTGTTTATATGTTTATGTTTTAGTTCTTTACGATAAATTTCGCCTTTTTCTTGTATTGTTAGGTTTTCGTCTATATTATTTTTATTTTCAAGTATATCTACAACACAATTCAGTTGTGCCAGTCCAGCAGCCAAACTTACAGGATTACCACCTTGTGTTGTTGCATGTCCAATAAGTGGATGGTGATTGTTCAAAGCGTTCATGATTTCTTCTTTGCCAATAAACGCTCCCAAAGGCAGACCTCCTCCCATCGCTTTTGCAATACATAAAATATCGGGTTCAAAATCAAATTGTTCAAAAGCAAATAATGTTCCTGTGCGTCCAAATCCAGTCTGAATTTCATCTAATATCAAAATCGCACCTACTTCATTGCAACGCTTGCGAAGTTTTTTTAGATAATCATTTTTAGGCATTTGCACACCTTCTCCAACAGGTATGGTTTCTACTACCACACAGCAAGTGTTTTCATCAATTTTCTGTAAATCATCTTCATAATTAAACTTTATGAAATCCACACATGGCAATAAAGGTTGAAAGTCTTTTCTAAATTTTTCATCGCTTAGCATAGACACACAGCCCAATGTAGCACCATGATAGGAGTTTGTAAAGTTTATTATCTTTTCTCTATGATTGTAAAGTTTTGCTGCTTTTATTGCTCCTTCAATTGCTTCGCAGCCCGTATTGACATAAAATATTTGTGTAAGATTGTGGGGCAACAGTTCTTTAATTCTCAATGCGTAATCCATTTGTGGTTTTTGTATAAACTCTCCATATACCATTATGTGCAAATAGTCCTCGCATTGTTTTTTTATTGCTTCAATTATTTTGGGGTTCTTGTGTCCTGTATTATCAACACAAATCCCCGATAACATATCTATATATTTTTTGCCGTGTGTATCTGTAACCCAAATGCCTTCAGCGGTTTGTGGTTCTATAACTATTGGGTCTAATTCGTTTATTTGAGCAACGTTTCTTCTAAAATCTTCAAGTTTTATCATTATTGCAGACTTTTCTATTTCTGCAAAATTACAACTTTTTTAAGATAATCAACTTATAATTCAAACAAATTTTGTATCTTTGCAAACTTAATCAAATTTTGTTATAGTTGGGCAAATATAAAAATAAGATAAAATAGAGTATGGCAGAGTATAATTTTAATAATATTGAACAAAAATGGCAAAAGTATTGGCAAGATAACCAAACTTTCAGTGTTACAGAGGACGAAAATAAACAAAAATTCTATGTATTAGATATGTTTCCTTATCCATCTGGTGCTGGTTTGCATGTTGGGCATCCTTTGGGATATATTGCCTCAGATATTTTTGCACGATTCAAACGTTTGAAAGGTTTTAACGTACTTCACCCAATGGGGTTTGATGCTTACGGATTACCTGCCGAACAATATGCAATACAAACAGGACAACACCCTGCCATTACCACAGAAACAAATATCAAACGCTATAAGGAACAACTCACAAAGATTGGTTTGTCATATGATTGGCAAAGAGAGGTACGTACTTGCGACAAAGATTATTACAAATGGACACAATGGACGTTTATTCAGTTATTTAATTCCTATTACGACAAAGATGAGGATAAGGCGATGCCTATTGCAAACCTTATAAAAAAATTTGAAGAAAATGGAACGCAGAATCTGAATGCTATTCACTCAAAACAATTTAATTTTACCGCAGAACAATGGAATAATCACACTGAAAAAGAAAAATCAGATGTGTTGATGAATTATCGTTTGGCGTATTTGTCTGAATCTATGGTCAATTGGTGTAAAGAATTAGGTACCGTGCTGGCAAATGATGAAGTTGTGAATGGCGTAAGTGTTAGAGGAGGCTATCCCGTTGAAAGAAAACCTATGCAACAATGGTCGTTAAGAATTACGGCTTACGCAGAAAGATTGCTTAATGGACTGGATAATTTGCAATGGTCAGATAGTATCAAGGAGATTCAAAGATATTGGATAGGCAAGTCAAAAGGCTGTGTCGTCAATTTTCGTTTAGCGAACGAGGATAACGATTTAGTAGAAGTCTTTACAACACGTGCAGATACCATTTTTGGAGTTACGTTTATGGTATTATCACCTGAGCATCCATTGGTGGAAAAGATTACAACAAAGAATTATGAAATAGAGGTAAAACGTTATATTGAGGCAGCGAAAAACAAATCTGAATTAGAAAGAACTGCGGAAACAAAAATAGTATCGGGTACATTTACTGGCGGTTACGCAATCAATCCATTAACAAATAAGCAAATTCCGGTTTATATTAGTGACTATGTACTTATGGGTTATGGTACGGGAGCGATTATGGCTGTCCCTGCTCATGATTCAAGGGATTTTGCTTTTGCTAAACGTTTTATGTTACCTATTGTGCAGGTTGTTTTACCTGAGGGAGAAGAAGAGGGGAATACTTACACATGGAAAGAAAGCAAAGACTCAAAAAGTGGCAAAATGATTCACTCAGGTTTCCTTAACAACTTAGATGTGAAAGATGCTATAAGTAAAGCCATAGATTATATAGAAGAAAACAATTTGGGTTACGCAACAACTAATTATCGTTTAAGAGATGCCATATTTTCTCGTCAAAGATATTGGGGCGAACCGTTCCCTGTGTATTACAAAGATGGTATCCCTCACATTTTAGACGAAAAAGATTTGCCGTTGTTGTTACCTGAGGTGGATAAATTCTTACCTACCGAAAGTGGAGAGCCTCCTTTGGCACGTGCAATGAATTGGCAGACAAAAGACGGTTATCCTTACGAGACAAATACTATGCCTGGTTTTGCTGGCTCCAATGCTTATTCAATTCGTTATATGGACCCGAATAATAATGAGGCACTTGTGGGTAAAAAAGCAAATGAATATTGGCAGAATGTAGATTTATATGTTGGTGGTAGCGAACATGCGACAGGGCATTTGTTATATTCTCGTTTTATTACTAAGTTTTTATTTGATATTGGTGCTGTTTGCAAAGATGAACCTTATGAGCGTTTGGTTAATCAGGGAATGATTCAAGGCAAAAGTTCTTTTGTCTATCGCGTGAAGGGTGAAAACAAATATGTGTCTTATAATCTTAAAGATGAGTACGAAACAGACCCAATTCATATAGATATTTCTTTGGTTGAAAATGGCAATGAAGTAAATATAGAGGGTTTGCGGCAATGGAGAGAGGAGTTTAAGGATGCTGAATTCATACTTGAAGAAGGTAAATATATATGTGGCTTGGAGGTTGAGAAGATGAGCAAAAGTCTTTACAATGTCATCAATCCAGATTCATTAGTTGAAAAATATGGAGCCGATACTTTGCGTTTGTATGAGATGTTTTTGGGTCCAATTGAGCAATCTAAACCTTGGGACGTACAAGGAATAGAAGGCGTTTTCAGATTTATAAAAAAGTTTTGGCGACTATATTGTAACGAAGATGGACTTTGCCTTACAGATGAGAAAGCCGACCATGAGGAAATGAAGATTCTTCACCGCACTATCAAAAAAATTGAGGACGATATTGAAAGATTTTCTCTAAATACTTGTGTTTCGGAGTTTATGATTATAACTAACTTCCTTACAGACAAGAAATGCCACAAAAAAGATATACTTGAACCGCTTTGTATTTTAATTTCGCCGTTTGCACCGCATATTGCAGAAGAGTTATGGCAGATGTTAGGTCATAATTCTACAATATCGTTTGCTCAATACCCAATATTTGACGCTAAAATGTTAGTTGATACGGATTATAAGTATCCTATTTCCATCAATGGCAAGACGCGTGCTTTTGTTAGCTATCCTTTGGACAAAGAAGTTAGTGAAATTGAAAGTGAAGTGGTAACTTTGCCTGAATTACAGCAACATTTGGAGGGTAAAACGATAAATAAGATTATTTTTGTAAAAGGAAAAATTATCAATATAGTTGCAAAATAGTTATGTTGTTATAATTATTTTGCCTTTGATTGTTTGGCTTATTTGTTATTCTTTGATAAATAGCTGTTTATGATTCCTTGTGATGCCGTATAAGCACCACTCCAGCAGGCTTGCAAATTATAACCTCCTGTTATGCCGTCAATGTTTAAGATTTCACCAGC
>ONOZ01000115.1 GCA_900319595.1 uncultured Bacteroidales bacterium
ATAGAAAAGAAGTTTCAATAATTGAGAAAAATAGTACCTTATTTGCACCCCCGATTCGTAACTTACATTTTACAATACTGGTAAATTTAGAAGAGGATATCTAAACAATCAGAAGAAATGTAATCTTATTAAATGCAGACTACATTTCTTTACTTGTTTACTATTATAATTTAATAAAACTTACGCAGGAGCGGTTCCCATACGTTTTGCCATCTCCTCAACTATAAAAGAAGCGACATCATCTGCATAAGTATTCATACCAAATCCTGCATCATACCCTAATTCTTTTGCAAGTTCATGCGTAATCCTCGCCCCACCACAGCAAAGTATAACTTTATCTCTCAAACCTTCGGCTTCCAACATCTCAACTAACTCAGTAAGATTTTTAATATGTACATCTTTTTGCGTAACAGTCTGAGAAACTAGCAATGCATCGGCATTAAGTTCAATTGCTTTTGCTATAAAATCTTCATTAGGTACTTGGCTACCCATATTCAACGCCTCAATCATCTCGTATCTCTCCAAGCCATAATGACCTGCGTATCCTTTCATATTCATTATGGCATCAATTCCTACGGTGTGGGCGTCAGTTCCGGTAGATGCTCCTATGATTGTTATTTTCCTACCAATATAATCTTTAATATACTGATCGGTTGTCGGCATATCCATTGTATGTGTTTCTACCTTTGGAACATAAATTGATGTATAATCTACAGTATGAATTGTTGAACCATAACAATTAAAAAATGTGAATCCTTTTGTCAATTCTTTATAATAAACAACAAGAGGATTTTCAAAACCCATCTTTTTTAACAATTGCTTGGCCGCCTCTATGCCTTCATCATTACATGGTACGGGAAGTGTAAAACTAAGTTGCGTTTTACCATCATTCATTGTATCCCCGTATGGTTTAACTTTAGTAAGGTCTAAATTGGTATCAAAGTCCTTAGCCTCCATTGAGTATAATCCTGCACTCATTTTATCTTCCTCCTTTTCCTTTCATTAGTTCAATAAATGGATTGTAGTAGTTGTCTGATTTTTCAAACACTCCACTCAAACCTTTTCCTCCATCACGCGGACGTTTTACATCACCAAAGATTCCTTTCTCTAAAGCAGAGAACAGACCTTCGGATTGCATCTTCTCAAGTAAATCAACTGCATCATCAAGTACCTTTTTTGCACGCGTTTGCATTATACCATTTTCCTTAAAGACGATATCATCGCCGAAATGCCGCATATTATTGAATATATATCTCGCATTCTCTATACTAACATAACGATCCGACATAAAAGGTGTATGAATTGCCTCAGTCATCATACCTAACAATTGAAGACCTTGGTGAGTCATTATACCAATTTGATTAAACAATGCATCCTGTATTTGACCGCGGAAAATGTTTCCTGTCATAAATTTAGTAGGAGGCATATACTTTATAGGAGCCTTAGGAAATATTTCTCGTATCAATTGAGCCTGTGCAAGTTCATAAAGAAATCCATCTTCTAACTCAGGATCCATCTCAAAGGCGTGTCCTAATCCCATCTGTTCTTCAGGCATTCCTGCTGCAAATGCCAACTGCTCATTGATAAAGTCAGATGCTAACACAGTGTGTGCTTGTTCAAATGCATCGGCTGTAGTCAAATAATTATCCTCTCCTGTATTGATGATAACACCTGCAAAACCGTTGATAACACGACTAAAGAATTGGTCAATCAATGTACGCTTCATATTTATATCTCTAAACAATATACCATACAAAGCATCATTTAACATCACATCTAATCCTTCCAATGCACCCATTACCGCAATCTCCGGCATACATAATCCAGAACAGTAATTACATAGGCGAATATATCTACCAACTTCCTCTCCTACCTCGTCAAGAGCCTTACGCATAATGCGGAAATTCTCTTGAGTAGCGAAAGTCCCTCCAAAGCCTTCTGTAGTTGCCCCATAAGGAACATAATCTAATAAACTCTGCCCCGTGGTACGAATAACAGCGATAATGTCAGCCCCTTGCCTTGCTCCTGCTTGTGCTTGAACAACATCTTCATAGATATTACCTGTTGCAACAATGATATAAAGATAAGGTTTTGGACCTTCACCAATCGTATCAATGTAATGCTCACGCTTTCTTCTACGATCAATGATTCGTTTTATAGATGCATCAATATAAGGTTGCAAACTCTCTTTTGCTTTATGCTTATCACCTTGAGGGAGTTTTGTAATATCTAATGTTCCTGATGCAATCTGCTGAGCAATTTCGTTAGGAGATTTTCCTGTTTGCAAAACAGCATTAGCCATAATGAACATTATACCATCATTTATCAATCCTTTATCCTTAATATAATCGACGACAACATTAGGCAAAGGAACATCGTCTTGATTCACTCCATCAATCCCCAAAAGTCTGCAAATAGTTCTCTCGCAAGTAACAGTGGAGTAATGGGATGCAAACTCCTCAACTTCATCAGAGATTTTCTTTGCTAATTGCTTACCTTTGGCAACTTTATTAAAATCAATACCTAATTTACTTTCCATTTAATTATATGTGTTTTTTTTATTTCTTCGCAATCATAGTTGAAATGAAGTTGCAAAGATATGCAAAAAAAATCATATTTGCAAAATTTATAGGAATCTATAGTAATATGACCTATTAACATATGTAAATTTATCCTTATAATATTATCCCTACAATTTTACTTTATAAATGTAAAATATGTATTTTTGTAAAATATTTTAACTTTATAATGAATAAAGTTATAAAATTGTAATAAATATCCATATCATATAATATTTTTACAAATAATTACATATTAACCAGTAATTTATGAGATTTATTTAAACTTATATATTATTAAATTTAATATGTTCTACTACATACTTATGAGATTCTAATATAATTATATAACTAACTATAAAATAAAAGATTAAAAAAAGTAAATAAAATGTAACATTATTTAAAATTATTCGTAAAAGCAATTGAAATTTGTAAAAATATTATATTTATATTTATATATTTTTAAAATAAATTATAAATATATATGAATTTTGCTAATTTAGAAAAGGAAATATCAAAATATAAATCTTTATCCACACAAGAAGAACTGACCCTCAATAAATTATCATTATTTTTTAAGACATTATCAAAACAAGGTTTATTATTCACGGGTAAAGTAAAAACTTCTATAGAAGAATTAGGTGCAGAATTGTCCAAAGAAATTCGTAATACTACTCATAATATTTCTCTTTCAAGATTTTTTATGGAATTTAAATCATTTATTGAAAGTATAAAACAAGTATTTACTTCTTTAGAAAAAGATATATCTAATAAAATCACAGAATTTATTTCAGAAAATAAAATAATTTCAGATGAAAATTATAATAAATTAAATAACATTTTTGCTAGATTATCTGAAAGTAAAGTAAAGATGGAAAAATATAAGTATAGTTATTTTGATGCAACTAAAGTTATGATAGAACAAGAAAAAAAGTTAAAAGAAAAAAATAAAAATTCAGAATCTATAAGCAAATATGGTAATATATCAGAAGGACAAAAACAGATTTATAA
>ONOZ01000118.1 GCA_900319595.1 uncultured Bacteroidales bacterium
ACATTATATATAATAATAGGTCCAACGGCGAGTGGAAAAACATCTTTTGCAATAGAATTGGCACAAAGGCTTGGTACAGAAATTATTTCAGCCGATTCAAGACAGATATTCAAAGAAATGAATATAGGTGTTGCCCGTCCTTCAAGCGAAGAATTGCAAGCAGTAGAGCATCATTTAATTGCAACGTGGTCTATTACAGAAGATTATAATGTTAAACGCTATGAAACAGAGGCAATTACAATTATAAATAGTTTATTTGCTAAATATGATAATTTGGTTCTTTGCGGGGGCTCTACATTATATGTAAATAGTATAATCAATGGTATAGACGATATGCCGAATACTCCAAATACTTTACGCTCACAACTACAAAGTGAATTGCAAACAAAAGGTTTGGCATCTTTGTTGGAGGAATTGGAAAAGAAAGATAAAAAATATTACGAATTTGTTGATAAGCAGAACTATAGAAGAGTGCTTAGGGCTTTGGAAGTAATACGTATAACGGGCAAACCTTTTTCGGATTTTCGTACTTCCTCCAAAAATGAAAGAAATTTTAATGTAAAAATAATAGGGTTGGAAAGGGATAGAAAGGAGTTGATTGATAGAATAGATAAACGTGTGGATATTATGATAGCAAACGGACTTATAGACGAGGTTAGAGGACTTATACCTTTCAAAACACTACCCGCCTTATCTACAGTGGGATATAGAGAATTGTTTGATTATTTTGATGGCAAATATTCACTTGATGATGCTATAGAGTTAATAAAAATTCATACAAGGCAATATGCCAAAAGACAGATGACTTATTTTAGAAAGATAGATAATATAGAATGGAAAAAATTATAATGAAAATAGTACTTTTAATTGCTTTAATATCTTTGAAATGTTTGTTTTTGGAAGCACAAAATGTGAGTTTTGACAACGACAGCAATTTGATATACAATCCTTCGTTTGAATTGCATTCGTCCTGCCCGCAAAGAATAGACCCATATGGCATAATGGACGAAGTGGATGCGTGGTGGCAACCTACACATGGCTCTTCGGATTACTACAACAACTGTGGCGGAAAACAATGCAAAGTCCCCAAAAACAAACTTGGGATTCAAATGCCAAGAAGTGGAGAATCTATGGTTGGAATATATTGTTCTTTGACGGATTATAGAGAGTACATTCAGACCGAATTGAAGGAAACTTTAAAAGAGGGCGAAACTTACAAATTGTCTTTTTATGTCAGTTTGTCAGAATATTCCAAAGGTGCAGTGGCAACTATTGGTGGGTTATTTACTTCTTATCGTATTTGGGACACAACAAGACAGATGCTAACCGATAATAAAGTTAAAACACTTTCCAATGGTATGAGGCAAGTAATAGCAACCTTTTATCAACCGCAGGTGGTCAATGATTTTAATCGTCCATTGTTTGATACGTCAAATTGGCAGAAAGTGGAAGGTATATTTGTGGCTAATGGAGGGGAACGCTATTTGACTATTGGCAATTTCTATCCTGAGGAGCAGAGCAATCATATAGACCCTATGAATACACAAAACATTCTGCCGGGAGCCTATTATTATATAGACGATGTGGAATTGTATTGCCTAAGTTGTAAAGAGCAAAAAAAGGAAAGTATTGCTATTGAAAATAATAAAGCAAAGCAAGATGACTTTATGGTTGGTAGTACTGTAGTTTTGGACGATATTTTTTTTGATTTTGATAAAAGTATTTTATTACCACAGAGTTATGTCGCCCTATTGAAATTGAGAAATCTACTAAATGAAAATCCAAATATGAAAATACTGCTTGCTGGGCATACAGACAATAAAGGTAAGGATAAATATAATGAAAAATTGTCAGAGGCACGAGCCAAGGCTGTATATGATTATTTGGTTGAGCGAGGTATAGATAAAAAACGTTTGAAATATGCAGGTTTTGGAGCAAAACACCCAATTGCAGACAACAAAACAGAAGAGGGTAGAGCCAAAAATAGAAGAGTTGAATTTACTATAACAGATATATAGTTTTTTTTGTAATTTGTAGCAAAATAGTAAAGAAAAAATTTTGCATGCTTGCTTATGTAAAATAAAAATTGTAACTTTGCAATCCTTTAATAGCATAGAAAGAAAGTAAGAAAACATTAAAAAAAATATTGATAATGAGGAATATAATTTTATTTGGTGCTCCGGGTGCAGGCAAAGGTACTCAAAGTGCGATAATAAGAGAAAAATTTGATTTTGCGTATATTTCTACGGGCGAGATTCTAAGAGAAGAAATAAAAAATGGTACAGAACTTGGCAAACAAGCCGAAGTTTTGATTAACAAAGGCGAATTGGTTAGCGATGAAATTATTATTGGTATGATTCAATCCTTTATTGAGGCAAACAATAATAAAGATTTGCTATTAGATGGTTTTCCTCGTACGGTTAAACAGGCTGAGTCTTTGGACAAAATACTTTCTTCGTTCAATAGAGGAGAAGCAAAAGTCATTGAATTGGAAGTAGATAAAGATGTTTTGATGCAAAGACTTTTGAATCGTGCAAAAATAGAGGGTAGAAAAGACGATAACGAGCAGACGATTAAAGAAAGATTCAACCAATATGATAAAAAAACTGCTGCGGTTGCCGACTATTACAAACAAAAAAATAGTTATATTTCAATAGATGGACAGCACGGAACACCAGCAGAAATATCGGTTAAATTAATCACAGTGATTGAAAATTTATAATCCGAAATAATTTTAATAATCACGCTGATTAGTACAAAATATACGCTCTAATTATATTTTGTACTAATTTTTCTTTTTGTCAATAGCGAATATCTTAAAAATGAATGGTTTATGTTTTTATGATTTCTTTCAATTGCTTTTCGTAATTTTGCTTTTCCATCGCAAGTTTTTTACTCTTAGAAGTTGTAACTATATAAACTCCTGCAAAGATTAGTAGCGTTGCAATGATTTTGTAGATTGTCAAAACGTCCATCAAGGTTATTATTGAAATACATATAGTTACAACGGGCTGAACATAATTATACATTGAAAGTGTTGTGGGTCTTAGTCGTGTCTGTGCAATAGGAATAAAAAGATAAGTAAAAAACGTTGCCATTACTACCACATACGTTATTTCTAAATAGGTTTTAGATGTTAGAATGCTATAATTAAACTCACTTATATGCTTATATGTTATAGGTAATATTGCTATTGTTGAAACCAAAAACATCCATTTCATAATATTGACAGGGTGGTTGCGTTTTATTAGATTTTTAAATAGAGTTAGATATAGTGCGTATGATATTCCGCTTATTAAACAGCAAATGATTCCTAAACTATTGTTTGTTGCAAGTGTTGTTGATACCGAGTTTTTTGTAAAAATTAGAATCAAAGCCCCAGACAACCCACACATAACACCAATTACTTTTTTAGTTGTTAATGGTTCTTTAATAAATATAGTAGCCATTATCATAGTAAATATAGGTGTCATACTGACAATAATAGATGCGTTAGTTGGTGTTGTATTACTTAGCCCTAAAACAAATAGAAACATATTAAAAACTATACCAAATAACGAGGCAATACATAAAAGTCCTATATCCTTTTTGCTTACTTTTGGAATATTAAATAAAGAAGCAATCAACCAAAACAATATGGCACAACCTGCAAACCTAAAAGTAGTTAAAAGATATGGTCCTACAACATGAAGGGCATCTTTGGCAATGGGTGTATTTATGCCAAAAATGATATTTGTTAGCAAGATAACTATATGCCCTTTTGTCGTTTCGTTTATATGCATATATTGAGTTTTAATTCAAAAAAGATATTTTGCAAGTCTCTCAATCACAAAACATAAAGATAAGAGTTTATTCTTTAGATATGTCTGTATTGTTTTTAAAGAATGTAAAATTCACTTTTCCGTAATGACGTTGTTCCACAAAGCAAGGATTGTCTGTGTATGAATGTTCTTTGGAATGTTCCAATATAAACAACCCATCGGGCGTGAGAAAACTTTTCAAAACCAAATCTACAACCAAATCAAATTTGGGCATATCATAGGGTGGGTCAGCAAAAACCACATCAAATTTCATTTTACTTCTACCAAGATATGTAAAGACATCGTTTCTCAAAGCAAAAAGGTTATCAACTTTGAATTTGTCTTTCATTTGATTGATAAACATTATACATTTGGGGTTTATATCAATACTTGTTATACTTTTTATTCCCCGTGATACAAATTCAAAACTGATATTTCCTGTGCCGCAAAACAAATCGAGTGCGTTACATTGCTCAAAATCAATTCTATTGCGTAAAATATTAAACAAACTCTCCTTAGCAAAGTCTGTCGTTGGACGAACTGGCAAATTCATAGGAGGGTTTAGTCTTCTTCCCCGTAAAGTTCCTGCAACTATTCTCATCTTTTGTTGCCCTTTTGCTTTATTCTCTTATATGCTAAATTTTCTTATGCAAGCACCAGAAAATACTTCTGCAAATCTGTCCCGTCAAATTCCATTGGAATGGTTATATTCTCCGCTGGGTTAGAATATGATACGTTTTTTATATAGCGTTTCAATACTTTCAACTCTTGTTCATTGTATGGCTCTCCGGTAAGCAATGTATTCACCTGAGCAGTATTGATTTCCAATTGTTGCAATGTATAGAGAATAAAATATATCAAATCCTCAGCCGTTTGATAAGCAAATGAATTTGAAATAATAAACTCATTGCCTTTGAAAATAGAGAAATCGCATCCGTTTGAGCGTTTGTTCAATATAAGAGTATTCTGCATTAGCGAACTAACATCAAAAGCGTATTCTGTCATAACCTGCGATGCAGAAACATAATCTGCTTTGGGCATTATGATTTTCATACCGCTATACTGTTGCAACGGATATGCAAAGATATTGACAGCATTCGTTTTGTTACTTACATTTGCCACAACTGTATCGCTTGAATACACCGCACAAACTGTTTTCAAATACTCTTTGTTTTTTGTTGAATCGTATAGTTTGTATGGAATCCAAGTATTTTTGTCAGTAGGGCATACAACGCTTATATGATTAAAATTAAATATGTGTATGCCTATGGAAGAAAAGCAGGTTTTTACGTTAGTCATTACTTGTGTCATGCTCCCCGACATATCTACTGCAAACTCTCCAACAGTATTCAAATGAAATTTTTTGTCAATTATAGCAAAAATAAATCCACCTGCCTTTAAGCAAATGGATAAATTTGATTCATTTGTTACTATTTGCTCTTCCGTTTTGGTAAGATATTCCAATTTGAACGTATTCATGTAAGATATTTATTGAATTACTACTCAAAGTTTCCATCAGTTATAGGTTCGTCCATAGAACCAACCTTCCAACCAGCATAACCATTGAATCCTGTTTCCAACTCCTTACCTTTATTTATGACCATTTGTACGTCCATTCCCAAAGTGTAAGTTTCTATTGGAGCCTTAGCCTCAAATACAGCAACCGCAACTCCTCCTTTATCTATAGTACCCGCTTGCATCTGAAAAACTTGCCCGTTAGAATAAGGGATAATTTTCAAATCTTTGATTTTGTCTTTAGGAGTTATCAATTTACCCTCAGCGGACAACTTTTCCAAAGGATTAACCTTGGTAGTATCTCTTTTTAATATACCTTGTTTCAATGCTTCAGCCTCTGTCATATTATCAGGTACAGTTCCAAATTTCTGAACCAATAAAGCCTCGCCATTAAATGCAAAATCAATTAAAGAATCTATATTGTTGCAATAAGCATTATTAGTATTCTTGTACTGTTCTTGCAAAACGCGAATATCTTTCAACTTATTGATAACTTCAACTGAACGCATATCGTATTCAGCTCCAAATTTCACAGGTTTTTGTATGCAAGTGAATAACCAAAATCCCATAAGGACCACAAGTACTGCACCGACAGCTAACAGAATTGTTCTTGTTGTTTTGTTCATGATTGTTTTATATTTTTTACTTTTATTAATTAATTTCGTCATTTCAATACCCAACACTTGTATTGGTCATCAATGCCAAATACTTAGTTGATTTTATTTTGCAAAAATATGATTTTTCAATGAAAATGCAACGAAAAATGATAAAAAAATTACATATTTTGTTCTAAATGTTGTATAACAATGTTTAAATCAGTATTTTGTGATAATCTATCACCACATCTTTGAGCCAAATAGACACTTCGATGCTGTCCTCCCGTGCAACCGAAATATACGCTCAAATTAGAGAAGTCCCTTTTCAGATAATTATCAATGCTTTGGTTAATTAAATTCATTGCATTTTCAAAAAAAACATCTACCTCTTTGTATTGTTGTAAATATTCCGCAACCTCTTTGTCTAATCCCGTTTTATGTTTGTATTTTTCTTCCCTTCCGGGATTTGGCAACGCTCGGCAATCAAATACAAAACCACCTCCATTGCCAGAAGTGTCGTGAGGATAGCCTTTTTTGTAGGAAAAACTCTTTATATTTATCGTTAATCTACTTTTCTTTGTATTGAGAGACAATAGTTTATCGGAAGTAATTAGTCTTTGGAATATCTTATGTAATGTTGGTATGTTTATAGGTAATTTTATATTGTCTTCCAAATATTTTAGATTCTTCAAAGCAGCAGGAATACTTTGTAAAAAAGACGATTTACGTTCAAAATACCCGCGATAACCGTAAGAACCCATTGCTTGCATAATGCGAATATAGACGTATGCGTAATAATATTGTTTAAATTCAGACTTATCTATATTTATATATGCTTGTAATTCTTTGATATATAGGTTCAATAATTTTTCTTTTGTATCGTTATCCAAATTTGCCTTTGCATCATAGAGTAAAGAAGCTATATCGTATTGCAATGCACCTTGTCGTCCTCCTTGAAAGTCTATAAACCATGCCTTGTTGTCAAATAGCATTATGTTTCTTGTTTGAAAATCTCGGTAAAGTAAAAAAGAAGTATCTGTACTGAGTAGAAAATTTGTAAGAGTTTGAAAATCATTTTCCAACTCTTCTTCATTGAACGGTATTAAGGCAAGTTTTAAAAAATAGTATTTGAAATAATTTAAATCCCATTGAATGCTTTGTCTATCAAATGCTTTACGAGGATAGGCGTCTGTGTAATCGAATTTGTCTATTGTTTGAATTTTAGGTAACTGTTTTATAATCTTCTCGTACCAAGCGATAGTGTCTTGCTCGCTGTTGTTTTGTAGAAAAGTAAATAGTGTTTCATCTCCCAAATCTTGCTGCAAATAAACATTATTTCCTAAGTCTTGGGCGTATATTTGAGGCACATTGATTTGATTATTCTTTAACTGCTCAGCAAAAGAGATAAATGCCTTATTTTCCAACACGTCTTCATTATATACACCTATACAATTATATTTATTTGATACCACACGATAGTATTTTCTATTGCTACCATGTACAGATATGGGTTTAATCTCCAAAGGTTTCTCTTTAAAAGTTTGTATAAACAAATTTTCAATTTCTTTCATATTTACAAACCACTTTATTTTGTTGCAAAATTTACATTGTCCCCTTGCATTAAAATTTGTTCGGCAAACAACAAATCACTTGGATATGTTATTTTGATATTTTCTCTACTTCCCTCAACTATATTTATTTGTTCTCCGAGCGTTTCATAAATTGTGGCATCGTCAGTAAATCTTGGGTCGTAATCTTGCGAATATGCTTGTTTCAATTTACTTGTTATAAAAAATTGTGGAGTTTGTACCAACATAACTTTATTTCTATCCATTGCATAATTTGATTTCTCATTTTCAATCCTTATACTATCTGAAACTTTTATGCAACATATAGCATTACCATGGCGTTCTGCTGTGATGAATCCTTGTTGGAACATTTGCCTTGTAGGAAAGATTCTAACTCCATCGTGTATTGCAACCAAAGAATTTGAATCTTCTATACCATTTAGGGCATTTTTGACAGAATAATAGCGTTCGTTACCTCCAAATACCACTTTTATTGGCACACTTAGAGAATACTTTTGCCTTAATTCTTTAAACAAGTTTTCATGTTCTTTATTGATTACAACAATGATATTATAATTATCATCAAAGTTGTAAATTCTTTCTATAGTATAAAATAATAGTGGTCTATTTTTCAGTAAAATATATTGCTTTGGTAGGGAGGATTGCATTCTTGTGCCGTTTCCACTTGCCAATATTACAACATATTTCTTCATTGTTTGTTATCCTTTTCCTGTTTTATAATATCAGCATGGCATCACCGTAAGTTAAGAACTTATAACCTTCATTCAACGCCTCTTGGTAAGCATTCATTATCAAATCAAAGCCTCCGAATGTACAAGCCATGATGAACATTGGAGATAATGGGCGATTGAATTGACAAACCATAGCGTCTGGTACTTGAAATTCATATTCAGGAAAAATGAATTTATTTGTCCAACCCTCAAATTGTTTAATTTTTCCATTTATAGTTGCTACGCTTTCCAACGCTTTGACAGTTGTTGTTCCAACGGCACAAATCTTCTTTTTTTCCGCTTTCTTTCTATTTATAATATCTACATTTTGTTCGCTAATAAACAATTCCTCGCTATCTGCTTTGTGTTTTGTCAAATCTTCCACCTCTATAGGACGAAAATTGCCTAATCCTGCATGAAGAGTTATAAATGTTGTTTCTATACCTTTGATTTCCATGCGTTTTAGCAGTTCTCTTGAAAAATGGAATCCTGTTGCAGGAGCGACTACAGCACCTTCGTTTTTAGCAAAAATGGTCTGATAATTAGTAGCATCATCATTTGTAACATTTCTGAGTTGCAATAGGTCGGTAGGTAGAGGAGTGGAACCTAAATTTTTTAAAACTTTATGAAAATCATCGTTAGAACCGTCATATAAAAAACGTAATGTTCTACCGCGAGAAGTAGTATTGTCAATCACTTCGGCAACCAACTCATTATTTTCTCCAAAAAACAACTTGTTTCCTATCCTGATTTTTCTTGCAGGCTCAACCAAAATATCCCAAAGACGTGCGTTTTCGTTAATCTCTCTTAGCAAAAAAACTTCTATACGAGCATTCGTTTTTTCTTTGATTCCAACCAAACGAGCCGGAAATACCTTGGTATCGTTCAAAACAAACAAGTCGCCATCATCAAAATAATTTAAAATATCTTTAAACATCTTGTGTTCTATTTCACCCGTTTGTCTATGTACAACCATCAAACGACATTCGTCCCTTTGTTTTGAAGGTTGAAGTGCAATACTTTCTTTTGGTAGATCGTATTTAAATTGAGATAATTTCATATAATTTTACTTTTTAAACAACTATAACGAAAATTTTGTTAGTTTCGTATGTTTTATATCTTATTTTTTGTTTTATTACTTTATCAAAATCGTTACAAAGATACGATAGACACAAACTACATATTCATATATCGCTTGCGTTTTTCTTCGTAGATATCTGCTATTGTAACCAAAATTCCGGTTTCTTCCACATTAGAAAAGTGTTTATTTACACTCGTACCAAACGATTTCATAGTAGAGGACAAATTCATATAGGCATTAACTAATGGAGGAATGTTTTCATTGTGTTCTCTTACCTTTTTAACTAAAATTTGATAATCTTCCTTATAATTCTTGCCACAGAAAATTTTATTCAATTCGTTATAATCTCCTTGAATCTTCACTTCCTCTTTTGGAAACACCAACCCTTCGTTGTCTGGGAAATGCTTTTTATAGAAAAATAGAATATAGTCTTTTGCAGTACTATCCATTTGTGGATACATTGTGATTTTACCAAAAAAATACCTAACTTCGTTTTCGTTTTTCTGCACAATGCCACCTAAACCGTCCCAAAGATTATCCAATGAATACATACCCTTGCGTAGATTTACCGTTGGTTGATATTCAGGACGCACAAAACTTCTACCTAATTCTATTGTATGTGGCCAATACCTCTTTTTAAAATCATCGGTAAAGAAAAACAAATCTGCAGTTGCCGAAAGAAGTTCTCCGCTTGCCTCAGTAAAGACATCTTTTCCTGCAATAAATCTATAGCCTCCGACTATTTCCTCGTCATTTGGGTCCCAAACGAAAAGTTGTTTATAACAATGAGGATAAGGTGCAGTATCGTATTTATCTATATCGCATTCTGTGCCACTACCACCACCTTGAACACCAAAACTTATCTCTCTAAGTCTGCCAATCTCCCTCATAATATTAGGAGAAGTGTGAGCATCGGTTACATATATCTCCCTGCCACCATAATTAGTCTTTCGTAAAAAAATATCCTTGGTTAATTCTTCTTTAATTAACTCTTTATCCACAGGAGGTATAACATACGAGGTGTCCATTGTTTTAATCATAGTCCAAAATATTAGTTCGTTTTACAAATTCCCATTTTCTATAATATGCACATCATATAACTATATGGTATAGATAGTAGAAATTTGGGTGCAAAGATATAAAAAGAATTTGATAATTGCAAGAAAATCTTTTTAAATTATGTTTTGATAATAGTAAATCTTATATTTCACCTTGTATTATAGACTTTATTTTTATAGGAATTTTTTATATAATTTTTTTTGTAATTTAAAATATTTTTGTAAATTTGCAACCATAAATATAGATACAATAAAGTAGTAGTAAATAGAAAAAAATAAAATGAATATATAATATAAAATAATAACTTGAGCTTTTGGCTCTTATTCTCTTGATAAAAAAGACTGCTAATCTTAAATAGGGTGGGAATAAGAATACGAATTATATCACGTTTCGGCGTGAATTGTTTGTTCTTATACACTCAACGGGTTATTTAGCAGTCTCCCATATCAAGTTAAGATACGGCAAAAACAATTCCGCTTTTTTGTTTGTCTTTGTCAGAATAGGAGAAAAAGGTTCCTTAAATAGAAGAAGGCAACATGCGATATCTTGGAAATAAAACTTCTTTACTTAACAATATAAAATTTGTATTAGAAAAGCATAGATTACTAAATAAAAGGTATACATTCTTTGATGTATTTTGTGGAACAGGAAGTGTTGCCTTTGCAGTAAAGGATTATTTTGATATTATACTTAATGACAATCTTATGTCGGCAGTTACTTATTCCAAGGGGAGAATTGTACAAAATAGTTGCACTTTTAAGTATCTCAAATTCAATCCTTTTGATTTTATTAACTCATCTAGGGATATTAAAAAGGGATTTTTCTATAATAACTATGCTCCTGCAATATCCAAAAGGATGTATTTTACAGATTTTAATGCAAAAAGAATAGATTTTATTAGATATTGTATTGAGCAATGGTACATAGAAACAAAAATAACCGAAGAAGAATATGCTTATTTATTATGTTGTCTTTTGGAGGCAGTATCTAAAGTTGCAAATGTTGCAGGGGTATA
>ONOZ01000119.1 GCA_900319595.1 uncultured Bacteroidales bacterium
AAGCGATTGTTACGAATTATGACCCTACGGTACAAATCATTCAAATCACTTGTAGCAAAACGTCCTCCATCCAATGGAACCAACGGTCTTAACTCTGGCGGAATAACAGGAACAACCTTAATAACCATCCATTCCGGGCGATTTTCTAAACCTCGTTGTTCCATCTTTATCATAGATTCTCTAAAAGATTCAACGACATTTAAACGTTTCAATGTTTCTTTTTTACGTTGCATAGAAGTCTCTTTACTTGCGGCATCTCTTAACTGATAAGATAGTGCATTTATGTCCAAACTTCTCAAGATTTCATAAAGAGCCTCCCCTCCCATCTTCGCAACAAATTTGCTAGGGTCATCATCTGGAAGATATTGATTCTCTTCTGGAAGTGAATCCAAAATATTCTGATATTCCTCTTCCATCAATAAATCTAGCCTATTGACTCCGTCTTTCTCTGCAACACCTGGACTGATTACTATATATTTTTCATAATAAATAACTTGCTCTAATTTCTTACTCTGCAATCCTATTAACGCTCCTATCTTATTTGGCAATGAACGGAAAAACCATATATGTGCAACAGGAACAACTAGTTGTATATGTCCCATACGTTCTCTTCTTACTTTCTTTTCCGTAACCTCTACACCACAACGGTCGCAAGTTATACCCTTGTATCTAATCCTCTTATACTTACCACAACTACATTCCCAATCCTTGACCGGTCCAAATATTCTCTCACAAAACAAGCCATCCTTCTCTGGTTTATATGTTCTGTAGTTAATAGTTTCAGGCTTGGTTACCTCTCCTCTAGATCTTTCAAGTATAGATTCAGGAGAAGCCAAACTTATAGTCATCGATTGGAAAAGTCCATTATTATCTTTATTCATTAAAGCCATAATTCTAATATATTATTTTGTGGTTATCTCTTTTAATTAAATGTTATCTCAAGATTTAAGCCTCGTAACTCGTGAACAAGAACATTGAATGACTCTGGAAGTCCAGGTGTTGGCATATTATCCCCCTTAACAATAGCCTCATAAGTCTTTGCTCGTCCTGTTACATCATCAGACTTAACAGTCAACATTTCCTGCAGAACATGAGATGCTCCGTATGCCTCTAATGCCCAAACCTCCATTTCTCCGAAACGCTGTCCTCCAAATTGTGCCTTACCTCCCAAAGGTTGTTGCGTAATCAAAGAATAAGGACCTATACTACGAGCATGCATCTTGTCGTCTATCATATGGTGTAGCTTAAGCATGTACACATATCCTACAGTTGCAGGTTGATCAAATTGCTCACCCGACTCTCCATCGTACAGATAGCATTTTCCATTCAACGGCAATCCAGCTTCCACTAATTGCTCATTAACTTGTTCCAATGTCGCTCCATTAAAGATAGGTGTTTGATATATTCTTCCTAATTCATGTCCTGCCCAACCCAAGATGGTCTCAAATATCTGTCCTAAATTCATTCGGCTTGGTACTCCTAACGGATTCAATACAATATCTACAGGTTTTCCATTTGGCAAGAACGGCATATCTTCTTCTCTAACTATCTTTGCCACAATCCCTTTATTGCCATGACGACCCGACATCTTATCGCCAACCTTCAATTTACGCTTCTTGGCAATATATATCTTGGCAATTTTGACTATACCAGCAGGTAAATCATCTCCTATAGTCTGTGCAAATTGCTCTCTTGCCAACTTACTCTGCAATCTTCTATATTCTAAACTATAATTATTAAGCAAAAGTTTAATAAGTTCATTAGTTTGTGCATCATCTGTCCAATTGCTATAATTTATGGTAGTATAGTCTATGGAAGTAAGAAGTTTTTGAGAAAATTTCACCTTCTTTGGTACAATTTCTTGACCATAATTAGTATATACTCCATTAGAAATCCTACTTGTCAGCAATATACTAAGTTTTCCAATTAACGTATTTTTTAGTTGCTGTGACTTATCTTCAAAATTATCCCTTAATTGCTTTAATATAAGTTTATCGCGTTGTCTTGCTTCTCTATCTTTTAAGAAACGTTCAAACAATTTTGTATCTATAACAACCCCATTTACAGAAGGTGGTACTTTCAATGAAGCATCTTTTACATCTCCAGCTTTATCGCCAAAAATAGCCGACAATAACTTCTCCTCTGGAGTAGGATCACTCTCCCCCTTTGGAGTAATCTTTCCAACTAGAATGTCGCCTTCTTTGACAACCGCACCAACTCTTATTATACCATTTTCGTCAAGATCTTTTGTCGCATCCAAACTAACGTTAGGAATATCTTTCGTAAGTTCCTCCAGACCTCGCTTAGTTTCTCTTACCTCTGTAATAAATTCATCTATATGGACAGAAGTAAACCAATCTTCCTTAACAACCTTTTCAGAAATTACAATAGCATCCTCATAATTGTATCCTTTCCATGGCATAAAGGCGACTTGTAAGTTTCTTCCCAAAGACAAAACTCCTCGACTTGTTGCATAACCTTCACAAAGAATCTGTCCTTTTTTTACTTTATCACCCTTCTCTACAATAGGACGAAGATTGATTACTGTAGAATCATTGGTTTTTCTAAATTTCACCAAATCATATACGGTCTTATCTGAATCAAAAGATACAAGCCTTTCATCCTCTTCTCTATCGTAAATAACAACGATTCGTCTTGCATCAACAAAATCCACAATGCCGTCTTTATCCGCTTTTAGTAAATTTCTAGAATCTAACGCAACATAGGACTCTATTCCCGTTCCCACTATAGGTATCTGTGGATTTAACAGAGGGACAGCTTGACGCATCATGTTAGATCCCATCAATGCACGGTTAGCATCATCGTGTTCCAAGAAAGGAATTAAAGACGCTGCAATAGAAGCAATCTGATTAGGAGCAATATCCAACAAATCTACTTCCTCTGGAGATACAATTGGAAAATCAGCCTCTTTTCTTGCTTTAACTCTTCTATCTGCTATATGTCCTGTCTCATCTATATTCGTAATTGCTTGAGCTACAATTTTGTTTTCCTCCTCTTCTGCCGTCAAATAAATTGGTCCTTGTGCGTACAGAACACGTCCATCCTTCACTGAGTAGTAAGGAGTTTCTATAAACCCTAATGAATTTATCTTTGCAAATACACTTAAGGAAGAAATCAAACCAATATTCGGTCCTTCAGGTGTTTCTATTGTACAAAGACGCCCATAGTGTGTATAGTGCACGTCTCGCACTTCAAACCCGGCACGCTCCCTAGATAACCCACCTGGACCTAATGCAGAAATACGACGTTTATGAGTCAATTCTGCCAATGGATTTGTTTGATCCATAAATTGAGATAACTGATTAGTCCCAAAGAAAGAGTTGATAACAGAAGATAGTGTTTTTGCGTTAATCAAATCTGTAGGAGAGAATACTTCATTGTCTCTAACATTCATTCTTTCCCTTATGGTTCTTGCCATACGCGATAAACCGATCCCAAATTGTGCCAACAACTGCTCTCCTACTGTACGAACACGTCTATTGCTTAAGTGATCAATATCATCTACTTCCGTCTTAGAGTTGATAAGCTCTATCAAATACCTTATGATTGATATAATATCTTCATTTGTAAGTACTCTAATATTAGGATCTACGTGCAAATCCAACTTCCTATTAATCTTGTACCTACCTACACCTCCTAAATCGTAACGCTTTTCAGAAAAGAATAATTTATCAATTACATCTCTTGCCGTCTGTTCGTCCGGCGGTTCAGCCGAACGTAATTGTCGGTAAATATACTCTACAGCCTCCTTGGCATTATTAGCTGTATCTTTTTGCAAAGTATTAAATATTATGGAATAATCAGTACTCGCTCCATCTTCTTTGTGAAGTAAGACAGATTTTATCCCAGCATCCAATATTTTATCAATATCTTCTGCCTGTAATTCTTTTTCTCTATCAATAATAACTTCTGTTCTTTCTATGGAAACTACTTCTCCTATATCCTCATCAACAAAATCTTCCACCCAAGAACGAACAACTCTGGCAGCAAGTCTTCTACCTACATATTTTTTTAGGTTCACTTTTGAGGCTTTTACTTCTTCTGCCAAATCAAATATCTCCAAAATATCTTTATCCGTTTCATAACCTATCGCTCTAAGTAATGTCGTTACTGGAAGTTTCTTTTTTCTATCGATATAGGCATACATAACATTATTTATGTCTGTAGTAAACTCCATCCATGAGCCCTTGAATGGAATAATTCTTGCAGAGTATAACTGCATCCCGTTATTGTGCGTAGAAGTACCAAAGAACACTCCAGGAGAACGATGCAACTGTGAAACAACCACACGCTCGGCACCATTGATAACAAATGTACCCTTAGGTGTCATATAAGGAATCATTCCCAAATAGACATCCTGAATTATGGTCTCAAAATCTTCGTGTTCCTCGTCTGTACAATACAGTTTTAATTTTGCCTTTAGTGGAACAGAAAATGTCAAACCACGCTCTATACATTCTTCTATTGAGTATCTCGGAGCGTCTATAAAATAATCTATGAACTCCAATACAAAATTATTTCTAGCATCACTTATTGGAAAGTTTTCAGAAAATACTCTGTACAATCCTTCATTTTTACGATTCTCAGAATCTGTTTCTAATTGAAAAAAGTCTCTAAAAGACTTCAACTGAATATCAAGAAAATCGGGATATTCAAGTTTTTTTACAGTTGCAAAACTGACTATATTTGAATTATTGTCTGCCAAGGTATTAAAAATTATAAAGATTAAAAACTATTTCTTTTTCGTGTAAACGAATCTACGTTCTTTTCTTACAATGCAAAACAAGGAACAGCTACTCCCAAAATTTGAGAGTATACCTGTTCCACTATTCATCATCGGTTGCGGTGAAATGTTTTATTTAATTTCAACCTTTGCACCAGCTTCTTCTAATGCAGCTTTTAACGATTCAGCTTCCTCTTTCGTTACACCCTCTTTCAATGTCTTAGGAGCACTATCTACTAGTTCTTTTGCTTCTTTCAAACCAAGACTACAAAGGTCTTTAACGTGTTTTACGACATTCAATTTAGAAGGTCCAACCTCAGCTAAAATAACATCAAATGATGTCTTTTCTTCTGCTGCTGCACCACCAGCTTCACCCGCTGCAACAGCAACGGTTGCAACTGCTGGTTCTATGCCATATTCTTCTTTTAATATGTCCCCAAGTTCTTTTGCTTCTTTTATAGACAAATTAACTAATTGTTCTGCTAATGCTTTTAGATCTGCCATTTTTATTTTATTTTTTTAATGTTTCTAACTAACTTTAACTAATAATTTATTCTGCTGTCGCAGTTTCTTGTTGCTTATCCTTTCTTTCCTCATTTGCTAATGCACTAACAACATTTCTTATTGGAGATAACAATGCAGAAATAACATCTGCAATCAACTCATTCTTGGACTTGATAGCAACAAGTTCATTTAAATGCTCATCGCCGATGTAGAATTCCTCCTCAACGTACGCGGATTTCAAAAGAGGTTTTTCTTTCTTATCTTTTTGATTACGAAACTCTTTTATCAATTTTGCAGGAGCATTGTTTACTTTGGACAACATCAAAGAGGTTTGACCCTTAAACGTAGGAAACATCTGAGAATAGTCCATCTCCAAACTTTCTACAGCTTTCTTTAGAAAAGCATTCTTAACCACCAAAAGCTTTATCTCTTTCTTAAAACAAGCCCTTCTCAATGCTGCCGTATCTTTAGCATCCAATCCTTCCAAATCAACAACGTAAAGATAAGGATATTCTTTAATCTGCTGTCCTATTAATTCTATTAGTCTGCCTTTATCTTCTCTTTTCATTTCAGTCTGTATATAAAAGATTATTTACTAATAGTCTTTGCATCAATTTTAACGCCCGGACTCATCGTTGAAGAAACAAATATACTCTTCATATATGTTCCCTTTGCTGTAGCAGGTTTTAATTTCTCTATCATACGAATAACCTCTAATGCATTGTCTACAATCTTTTCATCAGAGAAAGACATTCTCGCTACACTAGTATGAATAATACCATACTTATCAACTTTGAAATCTATTTTGCCGGCTTTTACCTCTTGGACTGCCTTTGCTATATCCATTGTAACTGTGCCGGTTTTAGGATTAGGCATAAGACCACGAGGTCCCAATATTTTACCTAATGCTCCTATCTTAGGCATTACGCTTGGCATAGTAATTATAACATCGACATCCGTCCAACCGCCTTTAATCTTGGTTACATATTCGTCTAAACCAACGAAATCGGCTCCGGCGGCCTTCGCTTCTGCTTCTTTGTCTTCTGTGCAGAGTACAAGAACTTTCTTTGTTTTACCTGTTCCGTGAGGAAGTGTAACAGTACCTCTCACCATCTGGTTAGATTTACGAGGATCTACTCCCAAACGAACATCTATATCAAAAGATGCATCAAATTTTGTAAAAGTAATGTCTTTCACAATCTTTACTGCCTCTTGCAAACTGTACTCTTTAGAAGAATCAAACTTTTTTAAGGCCTCTAAAGTTTTTTTCGATTGTTTTGCCATTTTTGTTTTGCAATTTTCTATTTAAATGTTACTTAACCGTGATACCCATACTGCGAGCCGTACCGGCAACCATTTTCATTGCACTCTCAAGCGTAAAACAGTTTAAATCTACCATTTTTGCTTCAGCAATTTCTTTGACTTGTGCCTGAGTTAAGGATGCAACCTTTTTACGGTTAGGTTCTCCCGAACCACCTTTTGCTTTAGTTGCCTCCAATATCTGTACAACTACAGGAGGGGTCTTAACAATGAAATCAAAGCTCTTGTCAGTATACACGTTTATTATGACAGGTAAAACCTTACCTGCCTGTTTTTGTGTTCTGGCATTGAATTGCTTACAAAACTCCATTATATTCACACCCTTAGCACCTAAGGCAGGTCCAACGGGAGGAGCTGGATTTGCAGCACCACCTTTGATTTGCAATTTAATTAATCCTGCAACTTCTTTTGCCATTTTAATTTACTGCTTTTATAAATGTTAATATAAAATTTATTATAATTTAGTTCTATACTATACTTTCCCCTTTATTTCACAGAAAATTTCTCTACTTGATAATGGGAAAGCTCTACAGGAGTTTTTCTTCCAAATATCTTAACTATAACCTTCAACTTTTGTTTTTCGTTATTAACTTCTTCAATAACTCCATCAAAATTCTTAAAGGGCCCGTCAATAATTCGTATAGTTTCTCCAGCGATATAACTCTCTTCGGTCAATTCTGCAGCATCTATATTACTATCAACAGTTTTAAGTATTCGTTTGACCTCGCTACTCAACATCGGTATTGGAGTTCCATCTTTTTCCGCAATGAAATCAAGTACATTTGGAACATTTCTAATAACATGTCCAACCTCGCCCTCTAAATATGCTTCAATAAAAACATATCCTGGAAACAAAGTTCTCTCCTTGCTCACTTTCTTACCATTACGTACAGAATAAACTCTTTCAACTGGTATCAAAACATTACCGACAAGATTATCCAGCTCAAGTCTTCTTATTTCGTTATCAATATATTCCTTTGCCTTCTTTTCTTTGCCAGCAATCGCTTTCAATACATACCATTTTTTAACGTGTTCACCCATGTATTCCAATAGTATTTGAGTAAATTATAATAAAACAAATCTTCTATCGTATCTCAATATTCAAAAGAATTTTTGGGAAGCAAGATATTTTAGAAAATTTTTAAACTCTATCCCATCAACTGATATATATACCCCAACAGTCCTTTCCAAAACATTGTCGGATGCACACCGAACGCAATGTCCATTATAAACACTATTAAAGCTATTATCAAAGATGCTACAAACACAACCAAAGTACTACTTGTCAACTCTTCCATAGTTGGCCAAGACACCTTTTTCATTTCATCGTAACAACTTTTTATATATCCTACTACTCTGTTAGCCATATCTATATAGTTTTTTATTTGCAGGGGCAGAGAGAATCGAACTCCCATCGACGGTTTTGGAGACCGCTATTCTACCATTGAACCATGCCCCTAGTTAAAGAACAAATACATAATGTACCTGTTCTTTATTTATTATATTTAGTCTAGAATCTTTGTTACCTGACCAGCACCAACCGTTCTACCACCTTCACGGATAGCGAAACGCAAGTTAAGATTCAAAGCTATCTCTGACAACAAATCAACAGTGATTGTCAAGTTATCGCCTGGCATAACCAATTCACGTCCTTCAGGAAGAGAGATTTCTCCTGTAACGTCCGTTGTTCTAAAATAGAACTGAGGACGATATCTATTTTGGAATGGAGTATGACGACCACCTTCCTCTTTCTTAAGAATATAAACCTCTGCTTGGAATTTCTTATGTGGAGTAATTGTACCAGGTTTTGCAATAACCATACCACGGCGAATCTCGTCTTTGTCAATACCACGTAACAACAAACCAACGTTATCACCTGCTTGACCGTCATCTAAAAGTTTTCTAAACATCTCAACTCCAGTAACAGTTGATTTCAATTTCTCAGCACCCATACCAATAATATCAACAGGATCTCCAACATGTATAACACCTGTTTCGATTCTACCAGTTGCAACAGTACCACGACCTGTAATTGAGAATACGTCCTCAACAGGCATTAAGAAGTCCTTATCAACATCTCTTACAGGAAGAGGAATCCAGTTATCAACAGCATCCATCAACTCTGTAACTTTATCTACCCACTCTTTTTCGCCATTCAATGCACCTAATGCGGAACCACGAATAATAGGAGTATTATCACCATCAAATTCATAGAAACTTAACAAGTCTCTTATATCCATTTCAACAAGGTCTAATAACTCTGGGTCATCAACTAAGTCAACCTTATTCATAAACACAACCATACGAGGAACGCCTACCTGACGAGCCAATAGTATGTGCTCTCTAGTCTGTGGCATAGGACCATCTGTTGCAGCTACAACTAATATAGCACCGTCCATCTGAGCAGCACCAGTAACCATGTTTTTAACATAGTCAGCGTGACCAGGACAATCAACGTGTGCATAGTGACGATTTTCCGTTTGGTACTCAACGTGAGCTGTGTTAATAGTGATACCTCTTTCCTTTTCTTCTGGAGCAGAGTCAATTGAATCAAATGATTTTACCTCTGACAAACCTTTTTCTGCTAAAACTTTAGTAATAGCAGCTGTCAAAGTAGTTTTACCGTGGTCTACGTGACCGATTGTACCTATATTAACATGATCTTTGGTACGCTCGAATTTTTCTTTTGCCATAATCTTATTACTTTAAGTGTTAATAATCTTCAATTTCCTTTGAGCCGTTAACGAGAGTTGAACTCGTGACCCCTTCCTTACCAAGGAAGTACTCTACCACTGAGCTATAACGGCATATACTTCACTTTACAACGATAAGGACGAGCCATAGTGCAACTCCTCCTTTTACAAGGCATCATTCAGCCCTATTTAAGAGCGGGAAACGGGGCTCGAACCCGCCACCTATAGCTTGGAAGGCTATCGCTCTACCAAATGAGCTATTCCCGCATTCAATACTTCAAAAGTTGTTTAAATAAA
>ONOZ01000122.1 GCA_900319595.1 uncultured Bacteroidales bacterium
CAACAGGTAAAGAAAAAGATAATAATCTTTTGCAAATAGATTAGTTCACTCTCTCTTTCTCTCTATGCGTGTGTATAACGTTCTTGAAATTGTATTTTAGACTCAAAACATTTAAAATACTTATTGTTACTTGTGATATGAGCAATGCAGTTAACGAACCTTTTAGACCGAAATAGTAAGTAAGAGGAATACATAAAAGGAGCATTACAACCCCGGAAATAATATTATTCATTCCTAATTCTTTAAACGACTTGAAACCACCAAGCAAACCAGAGGTAACAGTACTGATGGCTCGGCAAATGATAATTACTCCTAAGAACCTTAACGGCATTACAAGTTGTGGGGCATTGATAAGGTCAGCTAAGTTTTTTGCGAAAAATATGAGTATTAGACATAATGTCGAACTTATTATGAGAGTA
Organism: uncultured Bacteroidales bacterium; assembly: GCA_900319595.1. GTDB lineage: Bacteria > Bacteroidota > Bacteroidia > Bacteroidales > P3 > Scybalousia_A. The sequence goes on from ONOZ01000122.1 coordinate 420, forward strand.
ATCTTTAATGAAGATAAAGTAATACTCTTAAGTTTTGTTTTATCTTTTTGTATATATTCAGCAATAAATTTTGTAGAAGAATACCCTAATCCAAAAGTAGAAAACATTGCAATTTGGAACATTGTCGTTTTTATTAGTCCGTACTCCCCATAAAGGTCTTTCCCTAAGAAACGAGCAATAATCATTCCTGCAAATAGTAGTAATGCATTACCAATCCCGTTGCCAAAGACTGCCCAGAAAGAATCCTTGAATAAAGATGATTTTTTTAATCTATCTAATATGTCTGAAAGATTAGTTCTCATATATTTCATTATACATTGTTTTATAGTAATTTAGGTATTCTCCACTGGTTACATTGTTTAGCCAATCGGAGTTTTGCAGATACCATTCAACTGTTAGTCTTAGATTTGTTTGAAAATCTTGTTGCGGTTGCCACCCCAACTCTCTTTGTAACTTTGTTGAATCTATTGCATATCTTAAGTCATGTCCAGCTCTATCTGTTACGTATATTATTAGTTTTTCTGAGTATCCTTTTGGTCGGTGTAGTAGTTCGTCTGTTATCTTTATTAGTTCTTTTATCAAATCTATATTTTTCCACTCGTTACTGCCACCAATGTTATATGTTTCACCTGTTTGTCCTTTATGAAATATCAAATCTATTGCTCTTGCGTGATCTTCCACAAACAACCAATCCCTTACATTTTCTCCCTTACCATAAACGGGCAAAGGTTTTTCATTAACAATGTTGTTTATAAAAAGAGGAATCAATTTTTCTGGGAACTGATATGGTCCATAGTTATTTGAGCAATTTGATATAACGGTATTAAGTTCATATGTATCATAAAATGCTCTTACAAAGTGGTCAGAACTCGCTTTACTTGCCGAATAAGGAGAATGAGGCGAATACTTAGTTTCTTCTGTAAATAAATCGGTATTCATTTCCAACGCACCATAAACTTCGTCAGTAGAAATGTGATAAAATCGTGTATCTTTGTTGTTTTCCCAACAAATTTTTGATGCTTGAAGTAGAGAAAGTGTTCCTAATACATTCGTTTTAGCAAAAGTAAAAGGGTCTTTGATACTTCTATCTACATGACTTTCTGCTGCCAGATGAATAACCCCACATATTTGTTTTTCTCTGAAAATATTCAGTATAGACTCAAAGTCTATAATATCGGCTTTAATAAAATGATAATTAGGCTTCTGCTCTATATCCTTCAAATTAGCAAGATTACCTGCATAAGTCAGTTCATCCAAATTGTATATTTGATAATTTGGATACTTATTTACAAATAATCTTACAACGTGCGAACCAATAAAACCTGCACCTCCGGTTATCAATATGTTACGTTGCATCAACTAAATTTAATAAATATTGTCCATAACTATTTCTCTGCATAGGTTCTGCTAACTCAATTAGCCTTTCCTTTGAAATCCACCCATTGTTATAGGCTATCTCCTCCAAGCACGCAATCTTCAATCCTGTGCGTTTCTCTATCGTCTCAACAAAAACACTTGCCTCACTCAAACTATCGTGCGTTCCTGTATCTAACCACGCAAAGCCTCTACCAAGTTGAGATAGGTTTAGTTTTCCTTTTTTTAAAAACTCTTGATTGACACTCGTTATCTCTAACTCACCCCTGGCTGACGGCTTAATTCCTTTTGCTATATCTACCACTTCATTAGGATAAAAATACAATCCCGTTACAGCGTAATTGCTCTTTGGCTTCTTTGGCTTTTCTTCTATACTCAATACTTTGCCATCACTATCAAATTCTGCAACTCCGTATCTTTCAGGGTCTTTCACCAGATAGCCAAAAACTGTAGATAATCCCTTGCCCTCAGCATCTGTAACAGCTTTCTGTAACATTGAAGAAAATCCATTGCCAAAGAATATATTATCGCCCAGCACCAAACAGACACTATCTTTACCGATAAATTCCTCTCCTATAATGAACGCCTGTGCTAAACCATCTGGAGAAGGTTGTTCAGCGTACGAAAAATTTACTCCAAAATCGCTACCCGTTCCTAAAAGTCGTTGAAAACCAGGCAAGTCGTGTGGAGTAGAAATAATAAGAATATCTCTTATGCCAGATAACATCAAAACCGACAACGGGTAGTATATCATTGGCTTATCATAAATAGGTAATATTTGCTTACTTACACCTTTTGTGATAGGATAAAGCCTTGTACCACTGCCTCCTGCAAGTACTATTCCTTTCATTCCATGTAATTTTAGAAAATCTTTTTATACCCTTCTATACTACAATCTCTATTCAACTGTAATACACGATAAAATTTGATACAGTCCTCTGCCATAATTTGACAGATTGTAATTGAAAGATTACTCAAAACCCCTAGCTCTATAAGAATTTTGTAACTATCTTATATTAAACTAGTTTTTGTGATTTTATTCTGCGAGATTAGTAGATTAATCACTCGAAGTAAATCCCTATTCTCTCTATTTTTTTGCGTTTTCACTTTTTACGTTGCAAAGTTACTTAATATTCTTTAAATGGCAAGTATTTTTTTCTGTTTTTTCTTTTATTTAAGAGATGATAAAATATTAACTCTGTGAAAATCAAAGTTATACATAATGATATGCGGTAAACTTTTCTTAAAATATTTTGCAAAGAGAATAACTTATTGTAATTTTGCATTTAGAAAATTGCACAGAATGCAAACGAATCATTGGTACATATTGAAAACTATTCATAAATCTGAACTAAAACTTGCTGGTCTATTAGAGCAAAGCAATATACAGTATTTTCTCCCTATGACTTATAAGATAACGACTAAAAATAAAAAGAAAGTAAAAACGCTCAAACCCGCAATTTCGGACATTGTCTTTGTTTATTCAGATAAAGACACTTTGCAGTCTTTTAAAGATAGAATTTTGATAACTCATAATCTGCCATCGTATTTTTTGATTGATGCGACTTCTGGCAAACGTGTTATAGCAACTGTACCCGATAAACAAATGACAGACTTTATTATAGTTTGCTCCTCTTGCAACGAGCATATAACATTTCACGATCCGAATGAAATAACTTTGCAACGAGGCACACGCATTCGTATTATAGGAGGCTCTTTCAATGGGGTGGAAGCAACTTTGATTAAAACTAAGTACAGATACAAAAAAGAATTATTATTACAAATTCCTAATCTTGCGATAACTATCAAAAATATATCCCCAGATTTGATAGAAATTATTGGCTAATAAACGTCAGCAACTATGACACAATTGTACATGATACTTTGTAAGAGGTTTCAATGAGAAATAGATACGGTATGGGCTATTGTGAGAAAAATGATATGTTATAATTTTGCAATTTATAATACAAAGTTACTTTTACTTTATTACATACAGAGGGATATGCGAGGGGAAGTGAGGGGGGTACATATTGTTTTATATAGATTTTTGTTGCAAATATCTTTCAATGTATGATAAAATTATAGAATTTTCCTAAAAGAGGGTATATTCTATTAAAAATATGGGTTTAAACTTGTTATTAGAGCGGCAATTATCACGAAAAATTTCATAAAATACCTTATTGATTATCAATAATTTAATAAAAAAAGTTATAATTTTTCGAAAAAAAGTTGTAAAAAAATTTGGTGGGGAA
>ONOZ01000123.1 GCA_900319595.1 uncultured Bacteroidales bacterium
ATCACGGCTATTATCTTTTGAACTAAATACACATTGACCTTTTATGAAAGTGGATAAGATATTGAAATCTTGCAAATTATCTATAATAATAAAGTCCGCAGAATCATTTTTTTGCAATAAGCCAACAGATAAACGATAATGCAAAATAGGATTCAATGAACTTGTTTGCAAAATATCCCAAATAGAAAACCCTTTTTGTAATGAGCGTTTGACTAAATCGTTTATATAATAGTTTTGTAGTTCATCAGGATGAATATCATCTGCACAAAACATGGTACTTTGCGGATATTTTTCTATAAGCGGACATAATGATTCAAAATTTTTGGCTGCACTGCCCTCCCTAATAAGAATTTTCATACCCAAATGAATTTTCTCCTCTGCCTCTTGCAAAGTACGACACTCGTGGTCTGTGGATATTCCTATTTTTACATATTTCTCCAAATGCTCTCCACTAAGCATTGGAGCATGTCCATCAATTGGTTTTCCCAATTCTTTTGCTATTTGTATTTTCTTTAAAACTTCGCTATCATCATTTATTACGCCCGGGAAATTCATCATTTCTGCCAAAGCAAATACTTCATCTTTGTCAAGTAGTTTTTTAATTGCATTACTTTTAATTGCAAAACCCGAAGTTTCAAAAGATGTTGCTGGAACACAACTTGGAGCGGAGAATGCAAAATAAAAATGGCACGATTTACTATTTTCAATCATAAAATTGATGCCTCGTAAGCCACAAACATTTGCTATTTCGTGCGGGTCGCAAACACAACCTATCACTCCATGTTTAACTGCTACTTTCGCATAATTAGAAGGCAATAGCATACTACTTTCTATATGAACATGCGAATCTATTAAGCCCGGCATGATATATGGAGCATTTTTATCTATATTGTTTTTAGGCACCATATCTACTATTTTGCCGTCCTTTATATGCAATTCGCCATCTATACTTTGTCTATTGATAACATCTAGTATATGTCCTTGTAGTCTTTTTTCGCTATCCGCCATAAGTCTTTGCTACGAAATGGTTATAAAAATGCTACATCCATACCCGATTTTTTCAAAGGAACGCAAACAACAGGTACTTTAGCGAAACGAACTACATCTTGAGCTCTTGGGTCGGCAGCAAAGTCTGTTGAAATATCTCTTCCCATAACTATACACAAATCGACGCCGTTGTCTTCTTCATTCATATATTTTATAACCTCGTTAGCAAAATCTTTACTTTGAGCAAGAGTTGGCATTTTTACAACATGACACTCTACGCCTTTGGAAAGAATGAAATCCTCCGTTTTTGAAGCTGTGTATTCAAGTCTTTTACGTTGGTCAGTTTCAATTCCGTCCCAAGAACCTATAATAATGGTAATCTTTGCACCGTATTCTTTTGCCCATTTTATTGCATTGGGTACTTTCTGACGCGAAGAAAGATTCAATTCCAAAGGAAGAAGAATATTTTTTATAGGTTTAGGCTCTATATTGACGGCAACAGTCATCAAAGGTATCTCGGCCGTACGAATAAGTTTGTGTGTATTGGCACCTATAGTATTAAGCCCTGTATTAGAAGTTCCAACAACTAACAAATCTATTGCATTGGCTTGGATAAATCTGTTTATCTCACCCGTAATTCTACCTTTGCGAATATAAGGAGTAACCTCCAACCCATAAAGAGTTTTAATATTTTTTTTAAGTTCTGCAAAATGAAGTTTTTGCACGTCCTCTTGCACCTCTTGTTGTCCTAATAACTTGCCAAAGAAACCAATATCTTCGCTAACGTGTAGTAGAGAATAGTTTGTATCGGAGTCTTTGAACATAAACTTGCAAAATTTTAGACAAGCATTCAAACTCAAATCATTAAAATCCGTTGTTATCAAAACATTTTTCATAATATTTCCTTGCCGTTTGTATTATATTATTTGCATTTGCAAAGATAAAAAATAATTTTTACTTTATACAAGAATTTAGGATTATTTTCTTTCCTTACCATTTCTTATGGACAAATAGTTGTCAATAAAAAAGAGTTAGGATAAGCAGTAAAAACTATCCTATCCTAACTTAATGTTGTTTAAAACAGACTTGACGACTATTTTATTATAAGTTTTTCGACAAATCTTTGCTTTTGATTTTGTACTGTTATGTAATATACTCCTGTTGCAAGATTAGAAGTATTTATCTTTATTAACTTGTCGTTATTTGTAAGTGTTTGAGTACTCAATATTCTACCTTGCATATCTATGATATGGATTTGAGATTTTTCCATCAAACCATCAACAAGTAAAGTGGTATATTCTTTTGCAGGATTAGGATAAATAAGTATTTGTGTATTATTGTCTGCATTTTGCAATCCTACGTTTGAAGATACAAATTTTAAGATGTTACTATATACCTTTACTCCGTCCGATAGTTTTGCATAGGCTCTTGTTTCGTACTCGGTATTCGCAACTAAATCTGTCAAACTTTTTTCTATTTTAGCTAAAGCAAAGTCCAAAGTCTCGCCTTTGACAGTAATACCTTCCTTCTTCAAATCTTCTTCCGAATAAAGGGTCATATCGCTACTCTCACATGGAGCCTCTATCCAATCTTTGTCTGTTGCTTGTTTGTATTCAAATCCCAGAGATATTACATCACTACGATTAGATTCCCTTGGTATTACATAGGCTCCAAGTTTAGTAATACCTCCCTCTTTAATAGGTGTTGTCTGCATTACTTGAGGGCGGTAGCGTTCTCCTACTGTGCTATGTAGGAATGTAAGACTTACCCAATCTGAATAAACGGTGTCATCTGCAGCTCTAACAAAGCGATTTCTTATATACGCGGTATGTTCTCCAAATGAAACATTCTCAAGTGTAATATCATTATATGAAATATTTCCTTCGTCTTCGTTGTACAGGTCTAATGAAATGATAGCACCATCATCTAACTTAACCTGGCTCAGATTAGCATTACTCCATAAAAGGTTAACAGCATTTTCCCCAGATAGAGAATACTCTGCCTCTATTGGAGTATATGCATTATAGAAATCATCGTTTTCTGCTTTAATTGTAATGTTAGAAAGGGTTATACGTGTATCGTAAGCATCAAATAAACTTTGAATGATATTCTTTGCCATATCTGCCATATCATCTCTTATCATCTTCGAATATATGAAAGCTTGTTCCCATATAAGCCCTAATGTAAGTACCTTGCCTGGTGCAGGTGCTGGATTCTCTATGGTTATTCTTATCTTGCCATCATAGTTGTTTATCTCCCTTGCACCATTAAAATATAAATAGTCAGTAAAAGAAGTTAACGCTTTTGATTCGTCTAACTCTCCCTCTTGTACAACAATATGCAATCTTGTCAAATACATTCTATCTAACATTGGCATTCCTCCGATGTGTGCATCACATTCAAACGTAATGTATTTGTTTTCACCAGCCACTATACTCTTGTATGCAAAAGGAAAAGTATGGATTTCATATTGAGAAAACGATTTGTCCTTACCATTATCAGATAGATACAAAGTATTACTACTTTCATCTTTGCACCAATTTACGTCGCCATTAGTGAAAACCCACTCGTCTTGACTATCCATTGTAGCATTATACGGCAAAGAAGATGGTTGAGGAATATCTTTTGCATTTGTAACAAAATTTGCTACACCTTCATTATCATAAATTATTTCATCGTCTTGATTAACCGTATATGCAGTATAGTCATAATATGTGGCTGACTCCAAATTTCCTACCTCAACACTAAACGAGTTATATAATGTATCTATATCCTCATCTTTAGCATCAATATTTGTCCAAGGTGCATTCTTATCATAAGAAGGTTTGTACGCAACACCAACTTTCTTTGCTTTATAAAAATCAAACTCTTTATAATATCCCATTATCTGAACTTGATTAGCATTAAGCTTACCTACGTAAGAATGATTTACAGTAGGATTGTAATCAAATACAAATTCAAAAGGTGTCCATTGCGACCATCTTGAATCTTTTTGCTCCTGTACGAATAACGTATATTTATTGCCTTTTTCTAAGTTTTTAGCCTCAAATTGTGTATCTGTACAAGTTTCTACTGTCCCATTTTCACCAAGTTTGACTTGCCATAAAGTTCCATTATCACCGGCCTCCCATCCAATACCAGCAGATGTTTTCGTCAGAGGCTCGAAGAAGAAGTCTTCTGGAGGAAAAACGAATATTTCATTTTCAGGTGTTTCATAGACCTTTACATTAGAAATGATTGGAGCAGGATTACTTCCATAGCCAGCATCATTTTGCCAGCAGAATGCCAATAAGATGTTTTGACTAGGTTGTTCGTCGCCCATATTAACAGTAGGTCTTTTTATTTGCATTGAAACCTTACCTTTGTAATAAGCTATACTATAGCCATCTTTGAATCTACCAGTATATTCTGTATCATAAGAAGAGAAAGGAGATGAATAAGTGAAGCCTGTAGTCGCTTCTAACTCATCTTTTAAATCAGGATTGCTTCCACCACTCGCAAGCAAGAATACCTTCAAAAAGTCATAGTCTGTTTCTCCTGCAACATCAATGTCAAAAGTTACGGTAATCATTTCCACGTCCTTTGCTACGTCTTTGAATTCTCTGCAAGCGAAAACTCTTGAGATGGCTTCATTATCATACGTTCCAGCAGTTGTTCTATCTGAGGAAATATACAACTTCAGTTCACTTTCTCCGTCAGGCTTGCCAATGTGCCATACATTGACACATTCTCCGTTGAGAAGTGTCCAATCCGCATGGTCTGCAAATTGGTTGCAATCATAAGGAAGTGTTGTTGGGTTTTGTGCTGATGTAACATTGACAAACAAGCAAGTTACAATAGCAGCAAGCATTGAAAATAAAATCTTTCTCATAGTATGTCATGTTTTTGGTTAATAATTTTTGCAAATATACAAAATTAAAATAATAACTTCCAAATTTTTTTTAAGTTTTTTCGTTTGGAATGATATTTATCTATACTATATAATCAAAGTTACATAAGATTTACTAAAATATGGACTCTTTTGTTTCGGTCGTTAAGAGTTCCAAAAATTTCATACCCACAACAGAATTGCCTTTGTCGTTTAGTCGTGGGGAGAATACCGTAACTGCATATCTTTGTGGGTATATTGCAGATATTCCTCCGCCAACTCCACTCTTGCCGGGCAGACCTACCAAATATGAAAATTCGCCAGATTCATCATAAAACCCACAAGTTTGCATTATGGCGTTAATTCTTTTTACTTGAGAAGCTGTTAAATGGACGTTTTTGTAGTTAAATTCTTTCGTATGGTCTGCAAAACACAGAAAAGCTTGTGACAATTCGCTACAACTCATTTCTACGCTACACATCAACAGATAAAATTGCAAAACTTGTTCTATATCATTTTTTATATTGTTATGATATTTCAACAAATTTGTAATGGCTGCATTTAAATAACTTTGTCCTCGCTCCGATTGTGCAACCAAATGATTGTAATTAACGTTTTGACTGTTAGATATTAGGCGTACAAATTCTATAAATTCATTCTCAGGATTTTGCAAATGAGATAAAAGTACGTCTGCCACAACAATTGCACCTGCATTGATAAAAGGATTTCGTGGTATGCCTTTTTCTAATTCTAATTGTACCAGCGAATTAAATGATGTGCCAGAGGGTTCTTTTCCCATACGTTGCCACAAAATGTCTTTCTCCAAAGCAAACGCCATAGCCAAAGAAAAAACCTTTGAAATACTTTGAATAGAAAACTTTTCTTCTGCTTGACCTATTGCATATTCTTTGCCATCTAATGTTTTCAAACAAACGCCAACTTGATTTGGATTAACTTTTGCCAATGCGGGTATGTAATCTGCTTGTTTTCCTTCATTGACAAACGGTAATACCTTATTATATATATTTTCTATTATTGTTTGGTAGTCCATATTCATTTCTATTATTTATGGTTTTGCAAAATTACAAAAAATATATGATACTCAATGCCCATATATTCAATATATTTTTGTACCTTTGCAAAAATTTAAGTACAAGTGGCTATGAAAGATTTCTTACAGGAGAGAAAAACTATTAGAAAATATAAAAAAGAACACATTTCGCAAGAAACTTTGGATTATATTTTAAAAGCAGGTATTCGTGCCTCTAATTGTGGTAATATGCAATTGTATTCTTTCATCATAACCAAAGACGAGGACAAGAAAAAGGCATATGCTCCTTTGCATTTCAATCAACCAATGGTTACACAGGCAGATGTTGTTGTTACTGTGTGTGCAGATGTCAATCGTTTTAATCATTGGTGCGAAATAAACGGTGCAGACAAAAGTCTTAACAATTTTCTATTTCTTAACATAGCAACTATTGACGCCACCATTGCAGCACAAGCAATCACAACGGCAGCAGAAAGCAAAGGGTTGGGTGTTTGTTGGTTAGGAACGGTAAATTATATGGCAGACGAGATAAGTAAATTTCTTAATCTACCAAACGGAGTTGTTCCTGTTGCTTGTTTGACGATAGGTGTGCCAGATGAAAATCCAGAATTGACTGAGCGTTTGCCTTTGTCGGCTATTGTTCATAACGAGGAATATAAAGACTATGACGACAAGGCGATAAAAGAAATGTATAAGCAAATAGAAGAAAATCCTACCAATATTCAATATGTAAAAGAGAATAATAAAGAAAATCTTGCACAAGTTTTTTCGGAAATTCGCTATGGTCGCAAAGGCAATGAGGAGTTTTCAAAAAATTATAAGGAATTTATAAATCAAAACTTCTTAGATAAGAATTGTCAATTATAGCCTAAAACTATCCCTTATGTGTAATATGCAAAACTCTTTTGGACAAAAATTCGTTGTAACCATAACAGGTTCTTCTCATGGGGAGTTTGTAGGTGGAAATATTAGAAATTGTCCTAAGGGACTGCGGGTTGATTACGACCTAATTACAAAAGATTTGGATAGACGCCGACCTCAAAAATATGGAACATCACGTAACGAGATAGATAAGGTAGAGTTTCTAAGTGGTATAACTAATGGCAAAACTGATGGCTCTTTGATAGAGTTTAGAATCAAGAATGAAAACGTAAAAACCAAGGATTATACAGATTTTAGTGGAATGTTTCGCCCCTCTCATGCAGATTATACTTATTATATCAAGTTTGGCAATGATAGTTTGGACTACAAAGACAATGCCTCTGCAAGAATGTTTGTGCCAATAGTTATTGCAGGTTCGTTTGCAAAGATGTTGTTAAAACCAAGGGGGGTAGAATTTAGTGCCTACGTTACAGAAATTGCGGGAATTGACTATTTGAAGCATAAAAGAAAGGTGGCAAAACTATTAGAAGAAGTTTATTTAAATGGAGATACACTTGGGGGTAAAGTTAGATGTGAAATTAAAGGTATTCCTGTTGGATTAGGTGAGCCTATATTTAATAAAATATCAGCACAATTGGCAAAAGCAATGATGAGTATTCCTTCTGCGGTTAGTTTTTCGTTAGGAGATATAGAAAATAGAGATAAGATTTTGGGAAGTGAGGATATAGACGAGTGGGATACAGACTTTACAACTACGACCAATCATTCTGGGGGGATAAATGCGGGAATAACTAATGGAATGCCAATCATTTTTAACTTAGGACTTCACCCTGTGCATACTTTAAGAAAAGATATGACGTTATTAACCAAAGATGGCAACCTTGTTACACGCACAATTGCAGGCAGGCACGATGTTTGTCAAGTCTTGCGTACTCCTGTAATAGTAGAAAATCTTGCTGCTATACTTATTGCAGATTTAATGATATAAATAATAGAAAAAAGTTCAATTATATATAAATACAAAATATGAAACACATAAACAAAATAATTCTCTTGGCAATAGTCATACTTTTAGGTGCTTGTACCAAAGACAAAAATGCATATACTTTGAGCGGAAAGTTAGAAAATTGTAATGAATGCTCCTTGTATTTGATGGAGATGGAAAGTTCGGGCGTTAAATCTTTGGATACAATCCGCACAGACAAAAAAGGCAATTTCAAAGTTACAGAGCAACTTTTGGAAGAGTCTATATTCATTTTGCAAGGCAGAAACGATTATATTATGCTGTGTCCCAAACAAGACGAAAACATAACAATAACAGCCGATTACGAAAATTTGGCTACCACATACACAATCAAAGGTAGTGGGGAAAGTAGTAAATTGAAAGTATTAGGCGATGAACAAACCAAAACACGTTTTGCCTTAAAAATGCTGTCCGAACAGTTAGCACAAGCGAATATTTATAATATGGATTCTGTTAGAAAAGAAATTACAAACATATTTATAAACATTAGAGAGCAGCAAAAACAATTCATTATCAATTATATAAATTCTAATAAGGGGAGTTTGACGACTTTGGTGGCATTGTATAGAAATTTTGAGAATAGACCATTGATAGATTATAACAAAGATTTTGATATTTATAAACAAGTATTAGAGGGATTGCAAAAAACATATCCAAATAACAAAAATACAAAGAATTTGCAAAGGTTTATAACTGACTTGGAGCAGATTAAACAAAACGACACGATAACAAATGGAAAAGAATAACGTATATTTTGTATCGGATTTTCATTTTGGCTTAGGTTCTTGGCAAGAGGAGCGAGCAAAGGAAGACAAGGTTTTGCGTTTTTTGGATTTTATAGAAAAAGATGCTAAACGTATAGTGTTGTTAGGTGATATTTTTGATTTTTGGTGGGAGTACAAACAAGTAGTGCCAAAGGGTTTTGTACGTTTTCAGGCAAAAATAGCAGACCTTGTTTCAAAAGGAATTACCATAGACTATTTTATAGGTAACCACGACTTATGGCAAAGGGATTATTTTCAAAAAGAATTGGGTGTTAATGTATATCGCAAAAAACATCAAACGTTTGATTTTGATGGCAAGACTTTCGTACTCGGACATGGCGATGGTTTGAATAGCAAAGATTATGGTTACAAAATTATGGATGCTATCTTTTCCTGTAAGTATTTGTGGTGGATTTTCACTTCGTTACCAACTTCTTTTGCTATTGGTTTTGCAAGGCTTTGGAGCAGAAGCAATCGCAACAAGCATCGCAAATATGATATGAAAGATTATGGAGAACAAGAATGGATGTATATCTTTTGCCAAAATTATCTAAAAAGCAATAGAGCAGATTATTTTATATTTGGACACAGACACATAAAAAAAGAATTTGTTTTAGATTCGGGAGCAAAATATATCAATACTGGTTCGTGGATTGACGATTCGCCCTTTGCTGTATGGGACGGGAAAGAATTGTTACTAAAAACTTTCAATTCATTATAATAACTTTCTTATAACCTACGTTACATATTGGACAGATTTTTATGAAAAAGAATATTATGCGTATTTCCTATATTGCACTTATGCTGGTGGCATTGTTTTTGTATATTTTGCCAAAGAACAATAGCCAAAAAGAGTTAGATTCTAATGATGCAAAAATAGTAACATTAGCAAATCTATTACCAACAAGTACAATCCCACTTGATAAGTACGACCATACATATTTTGTTTTAGGGTATTCCAATCAACATAAGCAAAGTGGCTATTGTGCTTGGGTACTTACGCAATACATGGTAAGGAATAAACATGTAAAAAGGGAAAACTCTTTTAGGGAAGACTCTACTTTAAAATGTTGTATGTCTTTCAATTCGGATTATAATAGAAGTGGCTATGATAGAGGGCATCTGTGTCCGAGTGGAGATATGACTTGGGACAAAAAAGCCAATAGAGAAACTTTTCTTTTGAGTAATATTTGCCCACAGCACCATAAACTCAATCAAGGTCGTTGGAACGATTTGGAAAAGTTTTCGCGTTCTTGGGCAGATAAGCATGATAGTTTGTTGATAATCACAGGCCCAATTTTTGAACCAAACAAAGGAACTATTGGCAAGCGAAAAGTAACCGTACCCGGAGCGTTTTACAAGATTTTGATAGACATCTCTTCGCCTAACCACAAAGCCATAGCGTTTATTATGAGCAACGAACCAGCAAAAAATAGATTATTTTCATACGCAACCACCATTAAAGAAGTGGAGAAGCAAACGGGTTTGAATTTTTTTCCAAAATATGATAACCACGATTTGATTAAGCAATTAGAAACTATGTGCGATACTACTGCATGGAAAAAATAATCTTACTACCATTATAATAAAGGAATACAATTTGTTTAAAAAGTATTAACATACCCCCCTTTGATGTTGCAAAGA
>ONOZ01000039.1 GCA_900319595.1 uncultured Bacteroidales bacterium
TAATACATTAACATTAGACAATGCAACAATTGAAGGTGTAATCTATTTTGGTAATGGTGCTGAGAAGATAGAAGATATAACAATAGCCCTTGTAGGAGAAAACACCGTTTCTTCTATTTGGGATGTAAGTGGTACAAAAACAATAAATGGTACTGGAAGTTTAAAAGTAGTATATATTGTATGTGGGGTTGAGCAAAACACAATAATAGAGGATTGTTCTATTGAGCTGACTGCTCTGTCCTACATGTTTGGAACGTCTGGACATAATAGTAAATTAACTATCAAAAATGCAAATCTTTCATCAGAAGCAGGAAGTGTTGCAATAGGAAATTTTGCAGATATAGAGTTAATTGGTTGTGAAATTGTAGAACCTGTTAATGCTCAAATCATTGATGCCGAGTTTGATGGTTATGCAGGTAAATATATTTGTAATGAAGACGGTACTGTTGCTAACAAAGTTGTTATCAAAAAACTATCTGGTCTTAATGATATTGCTCAAACTAATAGTATAACAATATATCCTAACCCTGCAAGCGACTTTGTAACAATAGAGGGCAAAGGTGAAATAACGATTACTAATAGTTTAGGGCAGGTTGTAAAAGAAATAAAAGACAACGTATTATATAGAACTATTGATATAAAAAAGTTTGAAAGAGGAGTGTATTATATAAAGGTAGGCAATACAACTCAAAAATTGGTTATAGAGTAGTAGATATTATAGGAAAAAATATTTTGAAAGGGTTAAATGTAAAAAGTTTAATCCTTTTTTTTGCTAATAAAAGAATAATTTGTACCTTTGCACTTTAATTTTAAAAGAATAAAATTATAGATACTATGTCAAAAGTTATTAGAATACCTAAAGGTTTGGACATTCATTTGTTCGGAGAGGCTCAAAAAGAAGTCAAGTCTTCAAATGAAAGTCTTTTTGCTTTAAAACCTTTGGACATCGTGGGTGTTACACCGAAACTTTTGGTAAAAGAGGGCGACAAAGTGCAGGTTGGAACTCCTGTTTTCTTTGTCAAACAAAATCCTAAGGTGAAATTCGTCAGTCCCGTATCGGGTGAGATTACTGAGGTAAAACGTGGCGAAAAGCGTGTAATACAAGAGATTCGTATCAAAAGTGATGGCAATAATGATGCAATAGATTATGGAACACAGTCTATTGCAGAATTGAGCGTAGAGCAGATTAGAGAAAAGATGTTGGAAAGTGGCGTTTGGGCATTGTTACGTCAGCGTCCTTACGATACTATTCCTGATGCAGAGGCTATACCTAAATATATTATTGTCAAAGGTTTTGATTCTGCTCCGTTATCTGCCGATTATAACTTATTAGTTAAAGGCGAAAAAGCAGCAATGCAAGTTGGTATTGACGCATTGAAAAAACTTACTTCTGCACCTTTGTATCTTTCTATGAATAAACATACAGGTGAAGAGATAAGTAGTTTGCAGAATGTGGAGAAAATAACCTTTGAGGGCAAACACCCTTACGGTAATGTGTCAGTTCAAGCCGAAAGAATCTCTCCTATAAATAAAGGCGAGAGAATTTGGTATGTTAATGTGCAAGATTTGGTCGTTATTGGTAGATTGTTCCTTGATGGAAAGTATTATGCAAAACGTATTATTGCACTTACGGGAGAAGAAGTAAAGAGTCCTTGCTATTATGAGGTAACAAGAGGACAAAACATTGAATCTTTGGTAAATAACAACGTAACAGACAAACATCTTCGCTATATTAGTGGCAATGTATTGACAGGTACGCGTATTGAAAAAGACGGGTATTTAGGTTATTATGATAATCAAATAACTGTTATTGAAGAAGGCGACTATAAACAAGGACTTGGTTGGATGATGCCAAACATTAAGCGTTTTAGTATCTCAAAAACATTCCTTAAAGGCTTTACCGCTTTTTGTTCTAACAGACCTGTCCATATTGATTCCAACTTACACGGTTCGCAAAGGGCATATATTTTCACGGGCGACTTTGAAAAAGTTATGCCGATGGACATCTATCCTATGCAGTTGATAAAAGCATGTCTTGCAAAAGATATTGACCGTATGGAAGAGTTGGGAATTTATGAAATTGATGCAGAAGATTTTGCTTTGTGCGAAGTGATAGACGTTTCAAAAACAGATATTCAGCAGATTATTCGTAACGGTCTGGAATTAATGAGAGAACAGGGACTTTAGATTATGCAATATGTAGCGTTTGACATATAGTACATAATTAAATTGTTGATAGTAAAATAGTAATAAAGAAATAATATATAAAAATGAACTTTGTAGAAAAATTCTTTGAACAAAACAGAGAGAAGGTTGCAAAAGGGCAGAAATTACATTGGCTTGCCTCTACTTTTGAAGCCTTTGAAAGTTTTTCGTTCGTAAGCAATAAGACGGCAAAGGCGAAAGGGGCTCATTTTAGAGATGGTATTGACTCCAAAAGAGCGATTATCGTTGTTGTCATTGCCTTGATACCTGCATTGTTGTTTGGTATGTACAATGTGGGTTGGCAGCATTTTAATACATTGGGACAAATTGCTCAGATAGGTTTCTGGGAGATTTTCTTCTATGGCTTTTTGAAAGTATTGCCGATGATAATTGTTTCCTACGTTGTGGGATTGTTTATAGAGTTTTTATTTGCTCAGATTCGCAACGAGGAAGTTAATGAAGGTTATTTGGTAACAGGGCTTTTGATTCCTATGATTGTTCCGCCTACAACTCCACTTTGGCAATTAGTGTTGGCGGTTATATTCGGTACATTGATAGGTAAGGAAGTTTTTGGCGGAACGGGTATGAATTTTATGAATCCTGCTTTGGTTGCAAGAGCATTCTTATTCTTTGCGTACCCTTCTCAGATGAGTGGAGATATGGCTTGGATTTGTGATATGCCAGATGGAGTAACGGGAGCTACACCTTTGGGAGAAATGTTGGCAGGTGCTACTCTTCCTGTGGCAAGTGTTTGTGATATGATTTATGGATTTATTCCGGGTTCTGTTGGTGAAACGTCTATTATTGCAATTGCTTTAGGTGCTTGCCTACTTCTTTTGACAGGCATTGCCTCTTGGAGAATTATGTTGTCTATATTCTGCGGTGGAGCATTGATGGGAATAGTTTTTAACCTAATAGGAGCGAACGCTTACATGCAGATGCCTTTCTGGTATCACTTCATATTGGGTGGATTTGCTTTTGGAGCAGTATTTATGGCAACAGACCCTGTAACAGCAACCCATACAAATACAGGAAAATATATTTATGGTTTCTTAATTGGTATTATGGCTGTTTTGATACGTGTAGTGAATCCTGCATATCCAGAAGGAATGATGTTGGCTATACTACTTATGAATGTATTTGCTCCTTTGATTGACTACTATGTGGTTAATGCCAATATCAATAGGAGAAAGAAACGTATGGCTTTACCTAATAATACGAAATAGGAGGGTAGTGTTATGAAGAATTTTAGTAATAGATACATATATATATATTCTACTGTTTTGGTATTGGTAGTTGCAACCGTTTTAGCGTTAATTGCTGTCGGTTTAAAGCCATTCCAACAAAAGAATGTAAAAGCAGAACAGATGCAACAATTACTTTCTGCAGCAGGAATAAATGTTGAACGAAATGTTGCAGAAGAAAATTATAATAAATATATTGTTGCAGAATATACAGTTAATAGTCAAGGCGATATTATTGATGAATATATTGCTGGTAAACAAACAAAAGGTAATGATAGACCTTTTTCTGTAAATGTTAAAGCTCAGTATAAAAGTTTTAAGGCTGGCAATACAAAGGATGTAAAACTTCCAGTGTACGTTTGCAAGAAAGATAATGGAGAGATGATATATATTGTTCCTGTTCGTGGTGCTGGATTGTGGGGAGATATATGGGGCAATGTTGCATTGAAGAATGATTTGAATACCATCGAAGGTGTTGTTTTTGACCATGAAAGTGAAACTCCGGGATTGGGTTCTAAAATTGTAGATGAGGCATTTACTAAATTATTTAATGGAAAACAAATCTTCAATAATACTGACGAGTTTGTTAGCGTTAAAGTAGAAAAACGTGCCACTGCAGATAACCCTCATGCTGTAGATGCTTTGTCGGGTGCAACTTTAACTTCTAATGGTGTCTCCTCTATGATTGAAGATTGTTTGCAGTTCTATTTATCTTATTTTAAAACCCTAAAAAAGTAAAACGGATATGAGCAATGTAAAAAAACAAAGAGACCCATTGTTTGGTCCAAGAGATATGAAATTATTAAAGACGCCGTTTTCAAAAGAAAATCCGGTTATAGTACAAGTGCTTGGTATCTGTTCGGCGTTGGCAGTTACTGTAAAATTACAACCTGCTGTCGTTATGGCTATTTCTGTTACAGTCGTGATTATGATGAGTAACTTGATAATATCATTGTTGAGAAATACCATACCTCCACGTATTCGTATTATTGTTCAATTGGTCGTAGTATCTTTTTTGGTTATCATTGTAGATCAAGTGCTTAAAGCATTTGCATATGATGTTAGCAAACAACTTTCGGTATATGTTGGATTGATTATTACCAACTGTATAGTTATGGGACGCTTGGAGGCATTCGCTATGAGTAATAAACCTTGGCCTTCTGTTTTGGACGGATTAGGTAACGGATTGGGCTACGGTATAATACTTATTGTTATAGGCTTTATTAGAGAACTTTTCGGATCTGGTACGCTGTGGGACATAAGAATAATGCCTGAAGGGTATATTCCTAATGGTTTGATGGTTATGCCTGCTATGGCGTTGATACTTTTGGGTATCATCATTTGGGTACATCGTTCAAGGAATAAAGAATTAGTAGAAAACGAATAGGAGGGTTAAAGTATGGAAGCATTAAATATATTTATTAAGTCAATATTTATTGACAATATGATATTTGCCTTTTTCCTTGGTATGTGTTCATACTTGGCAATATCAAAAACAGTTAAGACTTCTATGGGATTAGGTTTGGCGGTAACATTTGTTTTGGTTATTACTGTACCAGTTAATTACCTAATAGATAAATATCTTTTGCAAGCAGGGGCATTGACTTGGATTAGTGAAGGTCTTGCAAATATTGATTTAAGTTTCTTATCACTAATCATTTTTATTGCAGTTGTCGCCGGTATCGTACAGTTGGTTGAAATGTTTGTAGAAAGATACTCTCCTTCTTTATATGCCCAATTAGGAATATTCCTACCTTTGATAGCAGTGAATTGTGCTATTTTGGGAGGGTCTCTATTTATGCAAAAAAGAGATTACTCGGGCATAGGTGAAGTATTTTCTTTTTCTCTTGGCAGTGGTATTGGCTGGCTATTGGCTATAATCGGTATTGCGGCAATAAGAGAGAGATTAAAATATAGTAATATACCTCCAGCATTGAAAGGCTTGGGTATAGCGTTTATAATAACTGGCTTGATGGCTATGGCTTTCCAAGCATTTAGTGGTATTAAATTATAGGAGGGTTGTATTATGCAGATAGTTTTAAGTATAATAATATTTTTAATTATAGTATTGCTGTTGGTAACAGTGCTATTAGTAGCACGCAAAAAACTTATTCCTTCGGGCAATGTTACAATAAATATCAATGGCAAGAAAGATGTTACAGTACAAACGGGTTCTTCTTTACTTTCCACACTTTCTGAGCAGAAAATATTCTTACCTTCTGCTTGCGGTGGTAAAGGTTCTTGTGGTCAATGTAAATGTCAAGTGATAGAAGGTGGTGGAGAAATCCTCCCTACCGAGAAAGCACATTTTTCTCGTAAAGAACAAGAGAATCATTTCCGTTTGGGTTGTCAGGTTAAGGTAAAAAACGATATGAAAATCCAAATACCTGAAAGTATCTTGGGCGTCAAGGAATATGAATGTACAGTTATTTCCAACAAGAATGTTGCTACGTTTATTAAAGAATTCAAGGTACAGTTGCCTGAGGGTGCCAAGATGGACTTCTTACCTGGTTCCTACGCACAAATCAAAATTCCGACGTTCCAAATCAACTATTCTGATTATGATAAGTCGCTTATTACAGACGAATACTTGCCTGCTTGGGAGAAATTCAAGATGTTTGATTTAAAATGTACCAACTCTGAGCCAACAATCCGAGCTTACTCTATGGCTAACTATCCTGCAGAAGGTAATGTCTTTATGCTAACGGTACGTATTGCCACTCCGCCATTCAAACCAGACAGAAGTGGATTTATGAATGTTAATCCAGGTATAGCATCTTCTTATATCTTTAGTTTGAAACCAGGTGATAAAGTAATAATGAGTGGTCCATATGGAGATTTCCATCCTCATTTTGACACTAAGAACGAAATGATTTGGGTCGGAGGCGGTGCTGGTATGGCTCCTTTACGTGCCCAGATTATGCATATGGCTAAGACTCTTCATACAACCGACCGAGAAATGCATTATTTTTATGGTGCGAGGGCTTTGAACGAAGTATTTTATTTGCAAGACTTTTTACAGTTGGAGAAAGAGTTCTCTAATTTCCATTTCCACTTGGCTTTGGATAGAGAGGACCCAACTGCAGATGCTGCCGGTGTAAAATATACTCCTGGATTTGTTCATGATGTTATGTATAAGACATATTTGAAAGACCATGAGGCTCCAGAGGATATTGAATACTATATGTGCGGACCTGGACCAATGTCTAATGCAGTTACTACTATGCTTGACAACTTGGGAGTGCCGTCAGAA
>ONOZ01000034.1 GCA_900319595.1 uncultured Bacteroidales bacterium
AAAAATATTTTGAAAGGATTAAATCTAAAAAGTTTTAATCCTTTTTTATTGTATTAAAATAATAATTTTGTATCTTTGCACCTATAAATAAGATGTCGTTATTATAATAATGAAAAAAGATAAGATAGAATAACAATAAAATAATAAACTTATGAAAAAAAGAAGTATTTTAGTTAGTGTGTTGTTTGTAGTCGCAATGACTATAGGCACGATAAGTAATGCTTGTACCAATTTCCTTTTTACTAAAGGTGCAACAAAAGATGGTTCTACGTTAATAACGTACGCTGCAGATTCTCATACATTGTATGGAGAACTTTATTACAAACGTGCAGCACAGTATCCTGCAGGGACAATGATTCAAGTAATAGAGTGGGATACCGGAAAACCTTTAATCAAAATTCCACAGGCCGCTCAAACCTATACAACAGTCGGTAATATGAACGAATGGGGTTTAGCAATTGGTGAAACAACATATGGCGGCAGAGAAGAATGTTGGCATCAAGAGAGCGGTATTGACTACGGTTCGTTGATATATTTGACACTTCAACGTTGCAAAACTGCAAGAGAGGCTATTAAACAGATAGCAGACTTTATGGCAGAGTATGGTTATGTGTCCGAAGGCGAAAGTTTTTCTATTGCCGATGGTGAAGAAGTTTGGATTATGGAACTTATCGGCAAGGGTAAGGGATATAAAGGTGCTGTTTGGGTTGCTCGTATGATTCCTGACGGCTATGCTTCTGGCCATGCTAATCAAGCACGTATTACAACTTTCCCTCAAGAAAAGAAAGACAAGACTGCCATATCTTATAAGAATATTAAGAAAATTTTCGATAAGAATATAACTACCGTTTATTCAGATGATGTTATAACTTTTGCAAGACAAAAAGGTTGGTTTAATGGTAAAGACGAAGAGTTCTCTTTTTCAGATACATATGCACCACTTACATTTAGCGGAATAAGAGGCTGTGAGGCAAGAGTGTATGCTATGTTCAACCGTATCAATTCTTCTATGAAAAAATATGAAGATTATGCTATGGGCAAGACTTTTGGACAGGCTAATATTGAGAGAATGCCACTTTGGATTAAACCAGATAACAAGGTTACGGCAAAAGATGTTATGGATTTGATGAGAGACTATTATCAAGGTACTGCTATGGATATGAGTAAGGATTTAGGTGCAGGTCCTTTCAAATGTCCTTATCGTTGGAGACCAATGTCTTTCACTATTGACGGGCAAACCTACGTTCATGAAAGGGCAACTTCCACCCAGCAAACAGGATTTTCATTTGTTGCACAGACTCGTAACTGGATGCCAGCAAAAGCAAAAGGTATATTGTGGTTTGGTGTAGATGATACCTATACAACCGTTTATGTTCCTATGTATGGCTCTATCAATAAAGTTCCACATTGCTTTGAGGTTGGCAATGGTTCTATGGTAGAGTATTCTCCAACTTCTGCTTTTTGGAAATTCAACCAAGTTTCTAATTATGTATATAGTCGTTGGGTAGATATGATTAAAGACTTGCAGAAAGTACAAAATAATTTGGAAAATTCTTTTATTGATGAAGTTGCACAAATAGATAATAAAATAAAGAATATGGACGATGTGGAGAAAATGTGCGAACAATTGACAGAATTTTCTTTGGCTAAGGGAGAGCAGACTTTCAATGCATGGAGTGATTTGTATAATTATCTACTTGTGAAATATGTTGATGGTAACATAAAGAAAGAAAAAGACGGAAAATTCCAAGAAACCGGTTATAGAAAAGGTGATTGTGTGTTCCCAGACCAACCGAAATACCCAGAAGAATGGTATCGTATGATAATCAAAGACCATGGGGACGTAATAAAAGACTTAACGCCAAAAACAAAATAAGAAAGATATAAGGTAATTTCTTATTTACAAAACAAATATTTGACAAAAAAGGGGATAAACAAAATATTTTATTCCCTTTTTTTTATTACATAGACAAACGAATATCTATCTTTGCCTATCTTTTAACATAGGAACGAATTTGTATTCCCCAAAGGTTTCAATTTTGGTTTCTGTCTCTGATACCTTTGTAATTCTGTGCATAGTATGTTTTGTGTCTCCTACAGGAATTACCATATAACCCCCTATTTTCAATTGATTAAGCAAATCTTGAGGAATAGAAGGTGCCCCACAGGTTACTAATATTTTATCAAAAGGAGCAAAACCCGGTAAGCCTTTGTAACCATCTGCATAAAAACAATTTGGATGAATGTTTAGTTTTTCAAAAATCTTTAATGCCGCATCGTAAAGAGGTTTCATTCTCTCAATGGTATATACCCTTGTAGAAAGTTTGTATAAAACAGCTGTCTGGTATCCACTACCGGTGCCAATTTCAAGAATCTTCTCGCGGTACTGTATATCTAATAATTGCGTTTGAAATGCCACAGTTGAAGGTTGAGAAATGGTTTGATTGCAAAGGATCTCTATTGCACGGTCTTCATACGCCACTCTCTCTAAAGACAAATCCATAAATAAATGACGAGGAACTTTTCCAATAGCATCTAATACCTTTTCGTCAGTAATTCCTTTGGTCCTTAGATATTCTACTAATTTGTTACGCATTCCTGCCATTAAAAAAGATTCTTGTATCATAGTTATTATGTTGTTACATTTTATCAATAAAATTTTTCAACTCAATCCCACTCTCTCCAATAATGCCGTATAAACTTGTGGTATTTATTATTTTCTCATTCATTTTGTCTGGATTCATTACAATAAAATCGCACTCAAACGACAAAATAATCCTATTGCCAGATTGACACATGGAAATATATGGTAAAATACTATTATAGTTCATTCTTTGACTTTCGTCTTTTGTGTATGCAGCAACGCAAAAATCATTCATACTTATCTTGTTACCCTCTTCTAATCTATAAACTTTGCACCCCAAAGAAATATCACTGCGTTGTTCTACAAGCAAATATGTAATAGGTTTAGTTTTACTATTCTTTTGTTTTATATTTTGGGTAAAAATTCTACATGTTTCACCATTTGATGTTATAGAGTCTTTTGTCAAAAACATTTGTGCATACATATTATGTGAGGATACTATGGTAAATAATATAGATAATATAACCATATTTTTAATGTTCGCTTGCTGCATAGTGTAGAATACTTTAATTTTACATACTTATTTATTTGGTGAAGTATGATATTTTAACCCTTGGTTATCTATTGATGACAGTTTGTTTCCTTCTGTGTCATATATCTCGTAACCTAATGGTTTGCCATTTTCGTTATAATACTCCCATTTACCTATTTTTATTCCTTTGTTATATTGTCCCGATAAAATCCTTTGACCATTTTGTGCATAGACAACATAGGTAGAATCTTGATGTCCATCATAATAAAAATGAATGGAATTAAGATTGCCGTCCTCAAACCAAGACATTGCTTGGCCGTGTGGTATATTGCCTTTGAGATTTACTCGTTCCATTAGTTTAAAGGAATTAAAAAACCTCAGAAACACTTCTCCTTCATTTCTCTTTACACGTATAGATACTGGCGTTTGTTCATCTGAAAATGCTATAGCAAGTAGTTTATCATTTTTATCCACAAGTAGAGAATCTTTATTCAAATATACTTGCCACAAAGAACCTTCTTGCATTTGAGTATAGTCTGTTTGAGCAAACAAAGTCCCATCTTCAAAATAATATTTCCAAACTCCACTCTTTTTGTTATTCTTAAACTGACCTTCCAATCTTATTTTGCCATTAGAATAATAGTGCAGTTCGTATGTTTTGGTATCTTTCCCTTTATGTTTTTTATAATATTCTACAATAAAAGGCTTGCCATTGTCATAAGAGGCAACAACTTTTTTCTCTCCTTTAGAACAAGAAAATGCAATTAAGGATATACCTATCAATAATAGTATTTTTGTGTAGTATTTGTTCATTTTTATTTATAATTTTGCATTTATATTTGCTTTTTGCTTGTGTTTTTGGGAAAATACAAAGGTTTTGTTTAGCATAAATGTCATAATAGCATTTGGCAGTACGACAATTAACTGACCTATTGCGTCTCCAACTTTATCGTGTTGTAAAGAATATTTTCCAACTATATTTAAATTTTGAGTATCTATACCGATCAGCCATTCGTAAAGCCCACTTAATGCTAAATAGTGCAGTTCCAGTAGATTTATAACATACATTATTCCATAGACAACAAAAAACTGAATAATTACGTTGTAACCTCTATTCTCAAACACAATTTTACCCGTAGAATGATAATTGAAAGTTACCGCCAATATAGTACTAACTAATACCGCAACGGCTCTTTCCATTCCTATCCAGCGGCAAAGAACAAACAAAGTGTAACCTACAATAGTATTTATCACTCCTACAAACAGAAAACGCACAAAACGATTTTCTATTTGCATAAGTAAATCAATAGGTTTCCGTATAATATGTTTCAATATCATGGTGTAAAAAAATAATTTGCAAATTTACATAAAATTTATTGAAAAATGGAAATTTTTAATAACTTTGCATTTCAGTTTTAAATAACAATGATAACATATGAACTCTAAACCACTGATTTTTATAACCAATGATGATGGCTACAAGGCAAAAGGTATCCGTAAGTTGATAGACATTTTGCGTCCTATGGGAAAAATAGTCGTTGTTGCTCCACATGTAGAGATGAGTAGCAAGAGTCATTCTATTACCGTGGGCAAACCGTTGTCTTTAAAGACTATTACAATAGAGCAAGATTATGAGGAATACACCATAGAGGGAACGCCAGTGGATTGTGTTAAGATGGGATTTGACAATGTATTAAAACGCCGACCAGATTTCTTATTTGCAGGCATCAACATGGGAGCAAATACTTCTATAAATACAATCTACTCAGGTACTATGGCTGCCGTTATGGAGGGATGTGCTGAACATGTGCCGAGTGTGGGATTTTCCCTTTGCGATAATGATAAAGACGCCGACCTTACCGATTGTTTGCCTTTTGTAGAAACGATTGCTAAAGATGTTATCAAAAATGGGTTAGACGATGGTGTATGTTTGAATGTCAATTTCCCACTTGGACAGATTAAGGGCATAAAAGTAGGACATCAAGCCGAAGGTTTTTGGACAGAAGAGTTTGATAAAACAGAAATGCAGGACGGACATTCTATTTTTTGGTTAGGAGGAGAATATCACTGCACAGATAAAGACCCTAACGCCGATTGGAATGCAGTTAATGATGGATATGTAGCCATTGTCCCTATGCAAGTAGATTTCACGGCATGGAAATTTTTGGATAAAACAAAAAAACGATTTGAAAATATCTGATGGATAGGTTTAAAGAAGATAAGCTATTTAATGGATTTCTTGCATCCTTTTTAGCAACATTGATAGGAGCGTTTGTAGTTCTCTTGGTGCAAAAGTTTCTCCACTTAGACATATTATTAAATATGAAGATGTATATCTTTGCAGTGATACCTGAGATTTTAATTTTGCGATGGTATGCTAAAGTTGAGAAGCACAAAGCGTTAAAAGGTTCTGTTTTGTCGTTGGTTTTGACGTTGGGAACAATAATTGTCGTTTTGAAGAAATATAATTACTTAGAAATATAAGTTATCTATATAAACAATTATGAAATACTATATTATAGCGGGAGAATTGTCAGGAGATAAACATGCAGCGTTGCTTATGCAAAATATCAAGCAATTTGATAAGGAAGCAGTGTTTAGGGGATTTGGTGGCGACAATATGCAAAAACAAGGATTGCAAATTGTGAAACATATTAAGGAGCTTGCTTTTATGGGATTCGTAGAAGTTGCTCGTAATTTAAAAGAAGTATTGAGTAATATATCGCTTTGTAAAAAAGATATCAAAGATTTTGCTCCCGATTGTATGATATTTGTAGATTATCCTGGTTTCAATTTACGTATTGCTAAATTTACGCATTCTATTGGCATAAAGAATTTTTATTATATATCACCGCAAGTTTGGGCATGGAAGAAAGGTAGAATCAAAACTATGAAAAAAAATTTGGATAAATTGTACGTAATTTTGCCTTTTGAGAAAGAATTTTATGCCAATCATAATATGGCGGTGGAATATCATGGAAACCCTTTATTAGATGAGATTTCAATATTCAAAACCTCGCAAATGGGTAAAGAATCGTTCCTTAAAGAAATAGGATTAGGTGATAAGCCAATAATAGCAATACTACCTGGTAGTAGAAAACAGGAAATAAAAAAAATGTTACCTGTGCAAAGTAGTTTGATTGATAAATATCCACAATTTGATTTTGTTATAGCATGCGTAGATTCATTTGATGAGCAATATTATAAGCAATATATTGTTGGCAAGAATTATCATTTGGTTTTCAATCGCACATATGATATTTTGAATGTTGCACATTCGGGTCTGATTTGCTCGGGTACGGCAACTTTGGAGACTGCTCTTTTTGGCGTTCCGCAAACAGTGTGTTACAAAGCCAATAAACTATCTTACATTATAGGCAGATACTTGATTAAAATCAGGTTTATTTCCCTTGTAAATATAATTCTAAAACACGAAACTGTAAAAGAATTGTTGCAATCCTTATGGAATGAAGAGGATTTGGAAAAAGAGTTTAAAAAAATCACCTTTGATGAAGAGTATAGACGCAGAATGCAAAACGAATATTCATTACTACGCACTCAATTAGGCAATGCAGGAGCATCGAACCAAATAGCAAAAAGCATAACAGACAAGTTATTATAAAAGATTGATAATCAGGTGCATTAATTAGCGTGATTAGTAAATTATATTGCGATATAATTGCAATATTCTCTGATATTATTACAATAGCATCTGATTTTTAATTTCTTGTATGAGATTTCCCTCAATGGAATTCTCTATTTGAAGTGTAACAAACTTAATATCAAACTGTTTTAATTTGACAGCATCTTTTTCGGTTGTGATGATGATACGGTCTTGTTTTGAAAGAGTTTCAATTTCTCTAATATCCTTTTCTTTAAAATTATAATGGTCGGGGTATTTTTTCAATATAACATCGTAACCAAGCATTTGCAAATATTTTACAGCAGGAGAAGGGTTATCAATACCAGCAACGAATAGTAATTTTGAATTGTTAGTTATTTCAGTAGAGAATTTGTATTGGATTTTAGAAAAAAATACTTTTTGATAAGGTAATGGGCTAAGTTTTTTTATGAAATCCTGCTTTTCATTTTGTGTTATATCATTTGGGCATTTGGTAACAATAATATAATTTGCACGTTTGCTTTGTATTCTTTGCTCTCTAAGTCGTCCATATGGGATAATTTTGTCGTTAAAATATGGTCTATTATATTCTGTTAGCAAAATAGTTGCATTGGGTGAGATTTTCCTATATTGATAAGCATCGTCAAGTAAGATTAAACGTATATTTGAATAGTTTTTTCTTATAAAGTCTATTGCAGTATTGCGATTTTTATTAACAAAAAATAGTATATTTGGAAATTTCTCTTTCATCTGTTTGGGTTCATCGCCTACTGCTTCTGCTGTATCGGAAACAAGTACTTCTTTTAGTCCTTTTGTCTTTCGCTTATAACCTAAGGACACTACAGATAGTGGAAATTCGTCTTGTAAATTACGTATCAAGTATTCTATCATAGGAGTTTTACCTGTACCACCTACTCTTATGTTGCCCACACATAGAACAAATACATCACTATAACGCTGTGATTTTATAAAGCCACAGGAAAACAAAAAATTACGTATAAGGGTTATTAAATAATACATATATATTATAAGAAAGTGTGATTGTGGTTTAGTCTAAAATAGACAATGCAAAGTTACTACAAATATTCCACTTCTACCTCTTTTATGAATTTTTTTTCTAACTTATCTGCAATTCTTCCTATAAGAGTTCTACGAATCTCTATTACGATAGGCATATTCGCATCGTGATGGTCTTGGTTTATTTTAGTGCCAACCAAAAATTTGATTCTGTCCGAATTCATTAGCATCTGAACAATCTTATATGCAGGACCGTTTCCTAATGGTGAAGAAGAAAAAGCAATTTCGTCTAATATCCTTTCTACCTTGCTTAGAGTCAAAACTCCTTCTGTAATTAAGTCAATGCCATTCATAGATGAAGAAGGAGGAAGTTCTGTATCCATATCCTCGTAGTTATCAGTAATTTGCTCGCTTAATTCCCTTGCAAAAATATCGGCAGTAGTCGCTCCACATAGAATCTTCTTGCCATTGAAACTCATAACTCTATCGACATACTGTTTATCTGATGCATTATCAACCGGAGGACCGCTTGCAATAATCAATTGTCGTGCATCTCTAAAATATATCACGCCACAGGAAGTATCGTCTTTGGAATCAAAATCATCATTGATGTGAGCCATATCTACAACCCGCTTTGCTAACTTGTCGGCAGGAATATAGCGGTCGTTAAGTATGGATTGTTTAACAAATTCTATGTATCCCTCCCGTTGCCAACCGAAAGGTAATTTATCGCTTCCCATTCCGCATTGAGTAACTCCGTCAGAAATGTATATAATTCTGTCTTCTTTCATTGGAATAAACTCACAGGTATGCAAAGTTCTACTTCTACCTTCGTTATCAATGTTTTCTAATTGTACTTGTTGCCATTCTGGTTCAAAAATCTTGTTGCCACGCATCACTAAACAAGTAGGATTGTCATACTCTAATATACTAACTTTACCATTTGCAATATCAATTATAGTAAATGTAGCATAAGAGGTGTGTCTTTCGCTACAAATAGGTAGAGTTTCCATAATAATCTGAGCGATGGCCTTTGGGTTACGATGTTCTTCTGCAAAATTCAAAGCCATGTGTGCAGTAAGGTTTGCAAGCACATTAGCCTTTACTCCGTGTCCCATACCATCTGACAAAACACTTAGGACGCGATTTTGAGATTTCAATTTTTTTGACAAAAATACATCTCCGCAAATATATTGTCCCTCATAATATCGCTGAGCATTAGAAACCTCTATATGATATGGCAAATCATTAACCATAATTTACAATATATGTTTTTTTATCAATTCCTCCAATTCATTAGTAGCCGTTTGTAAATCATCATTTATGATAACATAATCAAAAAATTTGGAGTAAGAAATTTCCAACTCAGCTCTTTGCAAACGCTTATTTAAACTATCTTCTGTTTCAGTCTTGCGGTTTAGAAGTCTTTGCTTTAAAATTTCTAAACTTGGAGGCATAATAAAAACACTTATTGCCTTATCTTGCAAAGATTTCTTTATATTTACTCCTCCTTTCACATCAACATCAAATACAGTATGCTTTCCTAATTTTTCAATTCTTTCAATTTCACTTATCAATGTGCCATAAAACAAATTATCATAAACCTGTTCGTATTCTAAGAAATCATTGTTTGCTATTTTTCTATTAAATTCCTCAATACTAAGAAAATAGTAGTCCTTCCCATCAATTTCTCCGTTACGAGCCTGTCTGGTTGTTGCTGATACAGAAAAGCCAAAGGTATTTGGATATTTTTCAAAAATCTTTTTTAATAAAGTTGTTTTACCACAGCCACTTGGTGCTGAAACTATAAGATTCATTTTTTACTCAAAGCGTTTGGTTATAATATTTTCTAATGTCGTATAAGCCAAAGACGTTTTAGCCCACTTCTTTTGTGATTGCATTTGTTGTATAATCTCCAAAGAATTTTGCAAGTCGTTACTTTCATTTAGGCTATTGACAAAGGAAGTATATTCTTTTATGTTTCCAGAAAACAAATCGTTTATAAACATAAACTTTTCGCTAACCCCGATGGCTGATAACAAGTCTTTATTTGCCTTATCTTCAAATTGTTCTGCTATAGAGCGAGGTTTTTGAGATGAAAATTCTTTTGCATCTTGTTTTATTTGTTCTGTTAGATTTCTTATATTAGAAACTTTTTGAGTATTTTCGGATTGATTTTCTTCCGCTTGTTCTATAGAGTTATCTTTTATTACTCTTTTATGTAGAAACTCCAAGACAGAAGATGTATTTTGCTTTGGAGTATTGTCGTGTCTAATTTCCTCTTTTACTTCTTCTATTGTATTTTCATTTTTTTGATATTCTTTTTGGCGTTGATACTCCTCAATTTCTTGTTGATACTTACGAACTTGCTCTTCTATTGAAATTTTGTTTTCAACATTCTTTTCAACCGTCGGTTGAGGTTCTTTAGTTTCTTTTTTTATTATTTCATTTTCTG
>ONOZ01000125.1 GCA_900319595.1 uncultured Bacteroidales bacterium
AGGATAAAGCGTATCTCCATAGAAGTAATGGCGATTGTAATTGTAGTAAGTACGTCCAGCTAAAATCTCATTATCAAAAATTCTTTTGCCCCAAAGATTAATATCATTATTACTATAGCCCGCATATCCGTAATCTTTTTGCTGACCTATCACACTACGCGAATACACATCGGCACCATATACCAAACGTCTATCTCTAAGGGAAGAATATGAGGCTTGAATAAGTGGAGTAAAGCCGTTACCGATTTTTTTACTTAAAGCCATTCCCAAACCTCCTTTGATATTAAAGTTATATAAGCGTTTTACTGGTTCTCCTTTGACTTGTGCGGCTTTAATTGTGTCAAAAGCCAATCTTGTTTGGTATCCTTTGTCCATTTTTTCAAAGGTTAAGTTGATTTGAGAAAAAGATGTATCAAAAATGGTAGGGTTCTCCGTTATTTTATTCGCATCCGTTACAATAGGATTAAATCCCACATTAACAATTACGCTCTCGTTATAAACAGTATCTTTTTGTGCAAATGTGTAATTACTTAACATTGCCACTAATACCATAATGTTCAATATTTTGCCTATATTTATCATCATATTTTGTTGTATTTTCCAAGTAATATTCAATATCGCCTGCGAAATTACAACAAAATTATTATTTGCTACCGCTTTTCTAATGTTTTTTTGATGATTTCTAATGTTTATTTGGCAATTTTGACATTAGAAACCATAATTTTATTTGAAACAAAAACTACAAAATCCAACTCTTAGAAACCCTTATTTTACTTGATATAAACGCACTTAAATTATTTCTTGTGATTATTTTATTTTTCTCGCTAATTAGTAAATTTTTTCTCGTGATTAGTAAATCCTTTTCACTCACTTATTTTTTTTGCGTTTATTTTTGCAAATTTTCATCACTCCACTTTGCAAAGATAAGACAATTTTTTGAAATATATTACAAAAAAATGAAGAATCTTTTACTATTACCTTTTAGATAATGTTATTTTGTTTTGAAAATATAGATTATTCCACATTTGCTATAGAGTTATTTATTATTTTGTTGTAACTTTGCCAGCCAAAATGCAAGGAATATGAAAAGAATAATATATTTAAGTTTAATTGTTTGTATTTGTTTGGTAGAGGTTTCCTGCAAAAAGCAAATAAGTGAGCCAAATATCGGAGCGGATAATGTTTATATTACTCCAAATGCCAAAATAACAAATAACAATAGACGAATTGCCTCTGTATCGCCGCAAGTTACTGAAATTCTGTGTGAATTAGGCTGTATTGATAGACTTGTTACTCGCACAGATTTTTGCAAATTTCCGCCACAGGTAGAAAAAATTCAAACGGTAGGAGGTATCAATGATGCGAATTTGGAACTTATCATATCCCTGCGTCCAGATATTGTAATAACTTCGTCTATCTTTCCCAAAAAATCTGTTATAGTATTAGAAAATGCAGATTTGCCTGTATTGTCTTTTCGTGAGGGTTCAAAAATTGAAGATATGTATAAGGTAATGAGTACTTTAGGCAAGTTGGTTAGTAGAGAAAAGGTAGCAGATAGTTTAATAAACGATTGTAAATCAAGGTTAAAGACAGTTGCTTTGCGTTGTGATAGTATTATTAAAACAAAAAATATTACGAAACCGAAAGTTTATTATGTTGTTGGTTATGGTGCGAGTGGTGATTTCTCTGCCGGTGCGGATACTTATGTAAATGAGATTTTTAATTTGGCCGGTGCAGATAATATTGCAAAGAATGCAAAGAATTGGTCGTTTAATAAAGAAGAGTTATTCAAAAATCAACCCGAATATATCTTTGTTCGTACCTATGATGTGGAGAATTTCAAAACAACTCACCCTTATTCAGAATTGGAAGCAGTTAAAAAAGGTAATGTATTTGGAATAGATGATTTAGATAACCAAACCCCGCGAAGTATTGATGCAATAGAGAAGATTTTCGCAGTAATTTATGGCAGATAAGAAGTAAGGTATTATACTTTGCAGAAATAACCTATAAACATTATTAGATTAGAATTTTTTCCTCTTACGATAAACATAAACGGAGAGGCGTATTTCAATAGAGAAGAGTTGTTTGATTGCAATATAGCATTGTTTTGTTGATTCAGTTTGTTTAGAGAAATGTCCGTCTTGTCTGCTTGACGAATAGAAAAATCTGTATATAGATTCAATGACTTTTGAAAACTTATATTTGTGTCAATAGAAGCAAATGATGGAAGAGGAAAATTGCTTATAGTATCTGTTATTTGAATTAAAGGTAGAGAAATATTTATTTTTTGCAATTGCAATGAATTTATACAATTGAAATACTTTTCTTCTGTAAAATCTTGTACATACTTTTTAATATCCTGTGTTAGTGGTTTGATAAGTAAAAGGGTATAATTTCCGTTACCAATAGGAATTTCTGCTATATGTTCTTCTTCACTTTGGAATATAGGAAAAGTATCGCATATAGTAATAAAATCCATTCGTGGTTTTTTGTTATCTATTGTAGTAAAGATATTGTCAATATCGTTAGGGGCAATATTTTCGTACATCAAGTTTATTTGAAATGACTGAAACATATCTAAACAAGTATCACAATCTAATTTTTCTATCGTTTGGCATACAATATTTATGCTGGAATCAATTTCTTTTACTGTTTTGTCAAAAGATTCTACCATATTTTTTACTTGCAAATGCGACATAGGAGAAAGATTATAATGTTTAAAAAAAGCGTTTTGCCATTGTGTTTGTGTAGAATCTAACATGATGCTATTTAGTAGAGAAAATGGAGCAATGGCAAGATTTTTGTTCAAAGTGTCGTTCGCAAACAGTTCCAAACGTTCGGATATAAAACTATTGCTAACTTGAAAAAGTTTAATTTGACCTAATGAAAATTTTTCAGCTGGAGTTCCAACCATCTTATTTACAGAAATGGAAATACTATAAAGATTG
This sequence comes from uncultured Bacteroidales bacterium, assembly GCA_900319595.1. GTDB lineage: Bacteria > Bacteroidota > Bacteroidia > Bacteroidales > P3 > Scybalousia_A. Next base: position 2,952 of record ONOZ01000125.1, read on the forward strand.
TCCTTTTCTTTATTGCATGATAGCAATAGAATTATGATAGAAATAACAGTTATATATTTATGGATTTTGTATTTTTTCATAGATTACAAAGATACAAAATATTTTTGTGTTGAGGTGCTTTTTATGAAAAATATTTTAAATTTGCATAAATTTATATTTTTATGAAATTGAAAAAAACATATACATTAGAAGATGCTATTGGTTATGCAAAACGATATTGTAGTATGCAAGAAACATCGCGTAAGGACGTGAAAGATAAACTTTTGAAGTTGGGTCTTGACAATAAAGCAATAGAAAAAATAATTTTGCAACTAATACAAGAAGATTATATCAATGAACAGCGTTACGCAGAGTTATATACTAGAAGTAAAATCAAATATAACAAATGGGGAAGGATAAAAATCAAACGTATGTTGCTATTTAAAGGAATTGATATAGGAGACATTAATTTTGCTTTTGACCAAATAGACCAACAAGAATATATGAAAGTTTTGGAACACTTATTTGATAAAAAACTTTCTTCATTAAGTATAGAAGATGAATATCAAAAAAAGTATCGCATAAACTATTTTTTGTCTTCTCATGGGTTCGAACCCAATTTGATTGAGCAGTTATTCAAATCAAAAGGCATGTAACAACAATAATAACACACAACACCAAGCAGTTACATGTCATTATTAACTACCTAAGCAATATCTTTTTAAAATATCCTTAATAAATCGGGACTTCTTTTGAAATAACTTGATCTTCTTTCAGTCTTATTCTAATAGTACCTGTTTTCTTATCAATACCTTCGCCATAAGATGCAGTTACATCAAAAATCGCCTCGTGTTTAAAGAAAAAGTATATTTCACCATGGCTATTTGTTATACCATCACGAGTTATGTCGCCTTGTTGTATGCCTACGTGTACAGACGCACCAGGGACTCTTTCTTTGCTTTGTCCATCAATCACAACTATTGTTAAACCGCATCCATCTAAATCATCACCACACGATGAGAAACAAGGGATTATAAAGGCAAAAAATAATATTGCTACAAAAGTTTTAAAAAAATTCTTTTTCATAACAGAAATTTTTTGTAATATTGCACTTTCAAATTTCATAAAACTTATCCTAATTGTTTAGGACTGCAAATTTAATAAAAAAATGAAAAATACAAAAAAAATTTTAACTTTATTTGTCGTTTTGGGTTTAGTTTTTACAAGTTGCAAATCTAATGTAAATCAACAAACGACTGAAAATACGGAGAATACAATGACACAGGAAAAACAAACAACAGTGCTTATTTCGACTCCTTATGGAGAGATGAAAGCGATTTTGTACAACGAAACGCCTCAACATAGAGATAATTTTATAAAAATTGTCAAACAAGGAGTTTTGGATTCGACCCTTTTCCATAGAGTTATTAAAGAATTTATGATTCAAGGAGGGGACCCGGAGAGTAAGACTGCCAAAAAAGGTCAAATGTTAGGTAGTGGAGATTTGGGATATAGAGTTCCAGCGGAATTTAGTGAGAACATTATTCATAAGAAAGGAGCATTGGCGGCTGCAAGAGATATGAATCCTCAAAAAGCATCTTCTGCTTGTCAGTTCTATATTTGTCAAGGTAAAGTATATACGCCCGCAGAATTAGACCAATTTGAAATGCGTCTGGGCAAGAGATTCTCTTCATTGCAGAGAAGTACTTATACCAATGAGGGGGGCGTGCCATTTTTAGATGGAGACTATACTGTTTTTGGGCAAGTTGTAGAAGGTATTGAGGTAATTGATAAGATTGCTGCTGTACAAACCGACCGTAACGACAGACCTTTGGAAGATATTCGTATGACTGTCAAAATTGTTGAATAAAAGTTTAGCGACAAATATTGTATGTTACAAGACATAATCAAGGAAAAGTTAGAGGAAATCAAAAAACTTTCTGCCTCTACAAAAGAAGAGTTGGAGAAAATCCGTATAGAATACCTTGGCAAGAAAGGTTTGATGAACGAATTGTTTGCTCAATTTAAGGGTGTGCCTAATGAACAAAAGAAAGAGGCAGGTCAGATGCTTAACGAGTTGAAGAACGGGATTCAAACAGTGATAGATACTCTTAAAGAGAAAATTGAGCAGAAGCAGGAAGAACTTCGTGAAAAAGATGACCTAACAAAGCCAGCGGACACACTATCTTTGGGTAGCATTCACCCTTTGACAATAGTAAGAAAAGAGATTATTGATATATTTGCTCGTCTTGGTTACACGGTTGCCGAAGGTCCAGAGATAGAAGATGATTGGCATGTATTTTCTGCACTTAATTTTCCACCAGAACATCCTGCCCGAGATATGCAAGATACATTCTTTGTAGAGAATAGGGAAGATGGTAATAATATATTACTTCGTACCCATACATCATCGGTACAGGTTCGCACGATGGAGCATACTCAACCACCAATTCGTATAATTGCACCGGGCAGAGTATTTCGCAATGAGGCAATATCAGCACGTGCTCATTGTATTTTTCATCAAATTGAAGGTTTGTATATAGATAAGGGCGTAAGTTTTGCAGATTTGAAACAGACTTTGCTATATTTTGTAAAAGAATTGTTTGGTAATCAGACAAAGATTCGTTTGCGTCCATCATATTTTCCATTTACAGAGCCAAGTGCAGAGATGGATATTTCATGCACTATATGTGGCGGAAAAGGTTGTAATATTTGCAAACATACAGGTTGGTTAGAAATTTTGGGTTGTGGAATGGTAGATCCTAATGTACTCAAAGCGAGTGGAATTGACCCAGAGATTTATTCAGGATTTGCTTTTGGTATGGGCGTTGAGAGGATTGCGATGCTAAAATATGATGTTAAGGATTTGCGTCAGTATTTTGAAAATGATGTTCGTTTTCTTAATCAATTTGCAGGGGCAATCTAAAAAAAGATTATGGCAACTATATCAATTGAAAATATGAAATTTTATGCCTATCATGGTTGTTTTGAGGAGGAGCAACGGATTGGTACTAATTTTTCTATAAGTATTTGGTTTGAAACAGATACTAAAACAGCCGAATTGACAGATAATGTTATGGATACTGTAGATTATTCTAAAGTCTATGCAGTTATCAAACGTGAAATGATGATTCCATCGCACTTATTGGAACATGTGGGAAGGAGAATCATTGATGCGGTTAAACAAGAGGCGAGAGAAATTGGCAAAATAAAACTCAAAATCTCCAAATTGAATCCTCCTGTTGGGGGTCAGATGGATTGTGTCAGCCTTTGGTTAGAAGACTGACACAAATTTTCTTTTTATTTTATTCAAAAGTTACCTTAGGCAAAGAGTTTATTATATCGACACTTTGACATGACAAGTTTATGATACGCAATAACAAGTTAAAAATATATTTTTCGTCCCCAACTTCTTTGCACCAATCATTAGCATCGTTAATAATCAAACTTTTTTTGTCTTGTGTAACAGCATAACGCTCCATTATCCATTCAATAGCACTTTTGCCATTAACAACGTAGTCGTATGCTTTCAAAGGAATATTTGTTATGGTAATAAGGTTGTTATATATGATAGTGGTTTTATCTTTTTCACTACCATTTTTGCCAAACTTCATTTTCTGCACATTATAACTCACTTGCTCAAAAGGAGAATACATAACAATGCATGCTTTGTACGGCTCAATACTTTCATAATTCAAATGCAAATCTGCTAACTGCTTACCCGCCCGAGAAAATGCCCAAAAATCTTCTGCTTTTTCTACCAATGGAATACGCGGTAACATTTTTTTCAAATCGTTGGCAAATTTTTCTCTATATTCTTTGGAATGCAAAAAACCATATACATAATAGAAAATATCTTCTTTGATAACGCGATTGCCGTATTGTTCTTTTGCTCTTTGAAGTATAAAATCGGTTAT